>NZ_JBEOWS010000108.1:0-25929 GCF_040296125.1 Streptomyces sp. NPDC002265
GCCGCCGTCGGTTCCCTCGCCTTCCCCGTGCTGGGCCCCGTCGGTGTCGTCGCGGTACGCCAGTACGTGGCGGCGGCCGTCCTGCTGACGGTGGCGCGGGCGAGCCGACGGTCGCCGGGGCGGCGGCGACCTCGGCGCCGGGGGAGCCGGAGGTGGCTGCGGACGGCGCCACCCGGGGCGACACCTGCCACCTCGACGTGGTCGACCGCTGGGGCAACATGGTCGCCGCCACGCCCAGCGGCGGCTGGCTCCAGTCCAACCCGGTCGTCCCCGAGCTGGGCTTCCCGCTCGGCACCCGGCTCCAGATGACCTGGCTGGAGGAGGGGCTGCCCAACTCCCTCACCCCGGGCCGCCGCCCCCGCACCACGCTCACGCCGTCGCTCGCCCTGCGGGACGGGGTCCCGGTCATGGCGTTCGGTACGCCCGGCGGGGACCAGCAGGACCAGTGGCAGCTGCACTTCTTCCTCGCCGTCGCGCTGCGCGGGCGGGTGCGCGGCGGTCTCGACCTCCAGGGCGCGATCGACGCCCCGAACTGGCACAACGACGCCTTCCCCGGCTCCTTCTACCCGCGCGGGATGCGGCCGGGCAGCGTCACCGTCGAGTCCCGGATGCAGGCCGAGGTGGTCGAGGGACTGCGGCGGCGCGGTCATGACGTGACCGTCGCCGACGCCTGGTCCGAGGGCCGGCTGTGCGCGGTCGCCCGGGACCCGCAGACCGGGATCCTGTCGGCGGCGGCCAACCCCCGGGGTATGCAGGGGTACGCGGTCGGGCGCTGAGACGGACGGTTCCGCGGGGCCGGCACCGGGAAGCGGAACCGGGTATTCATGGTGATTCCACCCGCCGTACACCGAACCGGAGGGGATTGTCAGTGGTACGTGGTCTTATGGAGGCATGATTCAAGACACGGAAACCATCGACGAGTTTCTCGCCCGCCGCTCCGTCGACGTCGAACAGGCGATCCGCGAAGCGGCCGCGGCCGAGATCATGCCGCGCTTCCGCAGGCTCGGCGCGAACGACATCGACCAGAAGAGCGGTCCCCACGATCTGGTCACGGACGCCGACCGCAACGCCGAGCGCTACCTGACGAAGGAACTCGCCGCCCTGCTGCCCGGCTCCGTCGTGGTCGGCGAGGAGGCGGTCGACGCCGACCCCGCGACGTACGAGGCGATACAGGGCGACGCGCTGGTCTGGATCGTCGACCCGGTCGACGGCACCCGGCAGTTCGTCCACGGCGACGACGGCTTCTGCACCCTGGTCGCGCTAGTGCACCGCGGCACCCTGCTCGCCTCCTGGACCTACGCGCCCGTCCGCGGCCAACTGGCCACGGCCGTAAGGGGCGGCGGTGCCTTCCTGAACGGCGAGCGGCTGTTCGCCGGCCCGCCCGCACCCGGCCGCGACCTGGAGATCGCCACCTCCCACCCGGACTACACCACGGACGCGCAGAAGCGCGCCCTGCTGGGCCTGTGGACGGACGGGGTCGCACCGCGCCCCTGCGGATCGGCGGGACTGGAGTATCTCGCCGTGGCCCGCGGCGAGTTGGATGCGACTGCCTTCTCCTGGGAAGCCGCGTGGGATCACGCGGCCGGCCTGCTGCTGGTCGAGGAGGCGGGCGGCGCCCACCTGACCCTCACCGGCGAGCCGTTCCGGGTCACCGGCGGCAACACCCTGCCGTTCACGGCGGCGCGGGACGCGGCCACGGCCCGACGGGTGCGCGGGCTCCTGACGGGCGAAGCCTGACCGGTCCTGCCGACGGGGATCGCACGGGAGCCCGCCCCGGGTGTCCGACCAACGTGTGCGACCTGCGTGTCCGGCCTTCGTGTCCGGCCATGTGTCTGACGCACGCGTTTGACCCAGGTGTCCGATCCCGGTGCCGCTGCCGGTGTCCGGACCGCGGTCCGCCCGGGTCCGGTCCGATGTCGGCGCCGCACCCGCCGCGTCACGCCGTCGATCCCACCCGCGCCGTGAACGCTGTCAGCCCCCCGGCATATCCTGATGCCCAGTGGCCGTCGGCTGACGAAGGAGTCCGAAGGTGCCGTCGATGCTCGATGCGGTCGTGGTGGGTGCGGGGCCGAACGGGCTGACCGCTGCCGTGGAGCTGGCCCGCCGCGGCTTCTCCGTGGCCCTCTTCGAAGCACGTGACACCGTGGGCGGCGGAGCCCGCACGGAAGAGCTCACCCTTCCCGGCTTCCGGCACGACCCCTGCTCGGCTGCGCACCCGCTCGGCATCAACTCCCCGGCCTTCCGGGCGATGCCGCTCGAACGCTACGGCCTGGAATGGCTCCACGCCGAGCTGCCCATGGCGCACCCCTTCACCGACGGCACCGCCGCCGTGCTGTCCCGCTCGGTCGCCGAGACCGCCGCCTCCTTCGGGCCGCGTGACGCGGGTGCGTACCGCAGACTCGTCGAGCCGTTCCTGCCCCGCTGGGACGGCCTCGTCCGCGACTTCATGGCCCTGCCACTGTCCGCGCTGCCCCGCGACCCGGTCACCCTGGCCCGCTTCGGACTCGCCGGCCTGCCGCCGTCCACCTGGCTGACCCGCCGCTTCCACGACGACCGGGCCAAGACCCTGTTCGCGGGCCTCGTCGCGCATGTCATGGCCCCGCTGGACGGGGTGGCCACCAGCGCCGTCGGCCTGGTCTTCGCCCTCGCCGCCCACGCCCGCGGCTGGCCCGTGGCCCGCGGCGGCTCCCAGTCCGTCTCCGACGCCCTCGCCGCCTACCTGCAAGACCTCGGCGGCACCCTGCACACCGACTACGAGGTCAAGCGGCTCGACGACCTGCCGCCCGCCCGCGCGTACGTCTTCGACACCTCGCCCACCGCGCTGGCCCGTATCGCGGGCCTCGGCCGCACCTACGAGGGATACCGGTACGGGCCCAGCGCCTTCAAGATCGACTACGCGCTGGACGGACCGGTGCCGTGGACCGCCCCCCAGGCGCGGGTCGCCGGCACCGTACAGATCGGTGCGAGCAGCGCGGAGATCGGCGCGGCGCTGCGCGCGGCCTCCCGGGAGGGCCGCGCACCGGAGAGACCGTTCCTGATCACGGTGCAGCCCGGCGTCGTGGACCCCGGCCGGGCCCCGGAGGGCAAGCAGGTCTTCTGGGCCTACGGTCATGTGCCCAACGGCTGGACCGGCGACCTCACGGACGCCATGGAACGCCAACTGGAGCGCTTCGCGCCGGGCTTCCGCGACCGTGTCCTGGCCCGTGCCGTCGCCGGTCCGCGCGAACTCGCCGCCCGCAACGCCAACTACGTGGGCGGCGACATCGCCACCGGCGCCGCTTCCGGACTCCAGATCATGCTGCGGCCGAAACTGTCGCTGCACCCCTACAACACCCCGCACCCGGCCGTGTTCATCTGCTCCCAGGCCACCCCGCCGGGGCCCGGCGTGCACGGCATGTCCGGACACAACGCGGCGAAGGCCGTCTGGCGCAGGCTGCGGCAACAGCCCTGACCGGGCGGCCTTTCCCGGCGCGCCCGTGTGCGCGGCCGGGTCCGGCGGCCGAGCTGGTATAGAGACGGGCATGACCACGATCACGCTCGTCCGGGGCGACATCACCCGGCAGTCCGTCGACGCCGTCGTCAACGCCGCGAACTCCTCGCTGCTCGGCGGCGGTGGTGTCGACGGCGCCATCCACCGCCGGGGCGGCCCCGCGATCCTGGAGGACTGCCGACGGCTGCGCGCCTCCCGGTACGGCAAGGGCCTGCCCACCGGCCGGGCGGTCGCCACCACCGCGGGCGAACTGGACGCCCGCTGGGTGATCCACACCGTCGGCCCGGTCTGGTCGGCCGACGAGGACCGCTCGGCGCTGCTGGCCTCCTGCTACCGGGAGTCACTGCGGGTGGCCGACGACCTCGGGGCCCGTACCGTCGCGTTCCCGGCGGTGTCCACCGGCATCTACGGCTGGCCGATGGACGACGGCGCCCGGATCGCGGTGGAGACCGTGCGCGCCGCCGGCACCTGGCGGCCGCCGGCCTCGACTGAGAGGCGCCTGGCGGCCGCCCGCCTCGACTCAGGGGCGCTGGCCTGGGGGCAGCCCGGCCGACGGGTCGGCCCGCCGCCCGCTCACATCGGCCGCCGCCCGCGTGTGCGCCGGGATTAACCCCCGGTGATCAGCCCACGAGACGTGCGTGTAATCCGCCCTTCGTACGGTCACGGAAGGTCGAAACCGGGCCGATCATCGGAGAGGGGGCGCCCGTGACCGCGCCGGACTCGCAGAACGCAAGCACGTCGAAGGTGCGGACGGTCTGCTCGTACTGCGGTGTCGGCTGCGGCATGGTCCTCGACGTCGGCCGCGGCCCGGACGGCCGCCGTACGGTCCTGAAGGCGTCCGGCGACAAGGAGCACCCCGCGAACTTCGGCCGGCTGTGCACCAAGGGCGCCACCACGGCCGACCTGCTGTCCGCCCCCGGGCGGCTGACCACGGCCCTGGTGCGGTCGGACCGCGGGCAGGAACCGGAGCCCGCCCCCGTGGACGCGGCGATAGCCGAGACCGCGCGGCGGCTGCGGGCGATCGTCGACGAGCACGGGCCCGACGCGGTCGCCCTCTATGTCTCCGGGCAGATGAGCCTGGAGGCCCAGTACCTGGCGAACAAGCTGGCCAAGGGGTATCTGCGGACCAACCAGATCGAGTCCAACTCCCGGCTGTGCATGGCCAGCGCGGGCACCGGCTACAAACTCTCGCTCGGCGCGGACGGCCCGCCCGGCTCCTACCGGGACCTCGACCTGGCGGACGTCTTCCTCGTCATCGGCTCGAACATGGCCGACTGCCACCCCATCCTCTTCCTGCGCATGATGGACCGGGTGAAGTCGGGCGCCAAGCTCATCGTCGTGGACCCGCGACGCACCGCGACCGCCGCCAAGGCCGACCTGTTCCTCCAGGTCAAGCCGGGTACGGACCTGGCCCTGCTGAACGGCCTGCTGCACCTGCTGCACGCGGACGGCCACACCGACCCCGCGTTCGTCGCCGCGTACACCGAGGGCTGGGAGGCGATGCCCGAGTTCCTCGCCGACTATCCGCCGGCCACCGTGGCCGAGCTCACCGGCGTCGCGGAGGACGACCTGCGCGAGGCCGCCCGGCTGATCGGCGAGGCGGGGGAGTGGACCAGTTGCTGGACGATGGGCCTCAACCAGTCCACACACGGCACCTGGAACACCAACGCCCTGGTCAACCTGCACCTGGCGACCGGCGCGATCTGCCGTCCGGGCAGCGGCCCGTTCTCCCTGACCGGCCAGCCCAACGCCATGGGCGGCCGGGAGATGGGCTACATGGGCCCCGGACTCCCGGGCCAGCGGTCCGTCCTGGTCGACGCCGACCGCGCCTTCGCCGAGGAGCTGTGGGAGCTGCCGCCGGGCACGATCCGGGCGGACGGCGTCGGCAAGGGCACGGTCGAGATGTTCCGGAAGATGGCCGACGGCGAGATCAAGGCCTGCTGGATCATCTGCACCAACCCGGTCGCCTCCGTCGCCAACCGCAGGACGGTCATCGAGGGACTGGAGGCCGCCGAGTTCGTCGTCACCCAGGACGTCTTCACCGACACCGAGACGAACGCGTACGCCGACGTCGTCCTGCCCGGCGCCCTGTGGACCGAGACCGAGGGCGTCCTGATCAACAGCGAGCGCAACCTCACCCTCGCCCAGCCCGCCGCCGACCCGCCGGGCGAGGCGACGGCCGACTGGCGGATCATCGCGGCCGTGGCCCGCGCGATGGGCTACGAGGACGCGTTCTCCTACACCGACGCCGAGCAGATCTTCGAGGAGATCAAGCGGGCCTGGAACCCGGCTACCGGCTACGACCTGCGCGGAGTGAGCTACAAGCGGCTGCGCTCCACCCCCGTGCAGTGGCCCGCCGCCACCGCCGACGGCCCCGACCGCAACCCCGTGCGCTACGTGAACGAGGACGGCACGCTCACCTTCCCCACCGCGAGCGGCCGCGCCGTCTTCCACGCCCGCCCGCACCTTCCGCCCGCCGAACTGCCCGACGACGATTACCCGTATCTCCTCAACACCGGTCGGCTCCAGCACCAGTGGCACACGCTGACCAAGACGGCGAAGGTGGCCAAGCTGAACAAGCTCGACCCCGGACCGTTCGTGGAGGTGCATCCCGGGGACGCGGCCGCACTGGGCATCGCCGACGGCGACTCGGTGGAGGTCGCCTCGCGGCGCGGCCGTGCGGTACTGCCCGCGGTGGTCACCGACCGGGTGCTCCCGGGGGCGTGCTTCGCGCCGTTCCACTGGAACGACCTGTTCGGGGAGTACCTGAGCGTCAACGCCGTGACGAGCGACGCCGTCGACCCGCTCTCCTTCCAGCCCGAGTTCAAGGTGTGCGCGGTGTCCCTCACCCGGGTGTCCACTCCCGTCACGGTGCAGCGCCCGGCCACCGCGGCGACCGCCGGGAGTGCGGCGGTCGGCACCCCGGCTCCCGGCGCCACCGCCGCGGGCCCGGCCGGCACCGCCTCCGGCGCCCTCGCCGTGGCCGCGTCCGCGGCCCCCTTCGGTCTCGCCCCGGCACCGCCGCCGGTGCTGTCCGAGCGCGAGCGCCTGTACCTCACCGGCTTCCTCGCCGGTATCCCCTCCGGCACGCCCGGCGTCCCGGTGCTCCCGCCGGACGCGCCCTTCACCCCCGAGCACGCCCTGTGGGTCAACGGCACCCTCGCCGGCATGTACTCGCGGATCGCGGCCGCCGCCCCGCCGGAGCTCCCGGCCCCGTCGGCCCCGGCCCGCGAGGTGCTGATCCTGTGGGCCTCGCAGACCGGCAACGCCGAGGACTTCGCCGCCGCCACCGCGGACCGGCTCACCGCGGACGGCCACAGCGCGTCCCTCGTCGCCATGGACGAGACCGACCCCGGCGCACTGCCCTCCGGCGCCGACCTCCTGCTGATCACGAGCACGTTCGGCGACGGCGACGCCCCCGACAACGGCACCGGCTTCTGGGACAGCCTCACCGCCCCCGACGCCGGGCGTCTGGAGGGGCGCCGCTACGCCGTGCTCGCCTTCGGGGACTCCTCGTACGACGACTTCTGCGGGCACGGTCGACGGCTCGACCTGCGGATGGACGAGCTGGGCGCGCTGCGTCTCGCCCCGCGCACGGACTGCGAACCGGACTTCGAGAGCAGCGCCGAGGCCTGGCTGGACCAGGTGCTCGCCGCCCTCGCCTCCGCACACCCGGCCCCCGCACCCCCTGCCCCGGCCTCCGCCGCCTCCGCCGTCCCCGTGTCCCCCGCCGCGGTCGCCTCCCGTTCCCGGCGGCCCGCCCCGGTCACCGCCCGCCTCACCGGCAACCGCCTGCTGAGCCGCCCGGGTTCGGACAAGGAGGTGCGCCGCTTCACCTTCGACACCCGCGACAGCGAGACCCCGCTCGTCTACGAGACGGGCGACGCCCTCGGGGTCCGCCCGCTCAACTCCCCTGCCCTGGTGCGGGAGTGGCTGACCGTCACCGGTCTGGACGGTGCCGTGCCCGGACGGGACGGCACGCTCGGCGCGTCCGCCGCGGACCCGGCCGTGCACCTCGACGGACTGGGCGAGACGCCCTTCGGCGAGGCCCTGCTGCGGCATCTGGACATCACCCGCATCACCCCGGACCTGCTCCGTTTCGTCGCCGAACGCGCCCGCGACCCGCGGGAGTTGAGGCGGCTGCTACGCCCGGACAACAAGGGCGAGCTGGCGAAGTGGTCCTGGGGCAGGCAAGCCGTCGACGTGGTCGCCGAGTTCGGCGTACGGGCCGGAGCCCAGGAGTGGGCCGCGGTCCTCGGCCGGCTGCAACCGCGCCTGTACTCCATCTCCTCCAGCCCGCTCACCGACCCGCACCTGGTCTCCCTGACGGTCTCCGTCGTCCGGTACGAGAACCTGCACGGCCGCCCCCGCCACGGCGTCTGCTCCCCGTTCCTCGCCGACGCCGAGCCCGGCACCCCGGTGCCGGTCCACGTCCAGCGCGCACCGCACTTCCGCCCGCCCGCCGACTCCGGCACACCCGCCGTGATGATCGGCCCCGGCACCGGTGTCGCGCCCTTCATCGGCTTCCTGGAGGAGCGCCGCGCGGTCGGTCACCGGGCCCCCAACTGGCTCTTCTTCGGCGAGCAGCACCGCGCCACCGACTTCTACTACGAGGAGGAGCTGGCCGCCTTCCGGGCCGACGGCACCCTCACCCGCCTGGACACCGCCTTCTCCCGCGACCAGCGTGCCAAGGTCTATGTGCAGGACCGGATGCGCGAGCACGGCCCCCAGCTGTGGTCCTGGCTCCAGGACGGCGCTCGCTTCTACGTCTGCGGCGACGCCTCGCGCATGGCTAAGGACGTCGACCGGGCCCTGCGGGACATCGCCGCCGTCCACGGCGGACTCGGCGAGGCCGAGGCGGCGGCCTACGTCAAGCAACTCGCCGCCGACAAGCGCTACGTCCGCGACGTCTACTGACCGTCCCCCGGCCCTTCGCCGGCAGGCTCGAACCGAATCGCTCACGCGGCGCGCCGCCGGACCGTGTGGCGGGAACGTGGCCGGGACGAAACAATCCGTGAGGCGCAGGGGCAGACCTCACCGCCCGCTCCGGCCGGCGTGCCGTTCCGGCGACGGTACGACGGGCAGTACGAAAAGACCCAAGAGACCGAAAAGGAATTCCTCATGGTCGAGCAGGACGATCGCTTCGACGTCGTGGTCCTCGGCGCGGGCCCCGGCGGCTATGTCGCAGCGGTGCGCGCCGCCCAGCTGGGCAAGCGCGTCGCCGTCGTCGAGGAGAAGTACTGGGGCGGCGTCTGCCTCAACGTGGGCTGCATCCCCACCAAGGCCCTGCTGCGCAACGCCGAACTCGCGCACATCTTCACCCGCGAGGCCAAGACCTTCGGCATCAAGGTCGACGGCGAGGTCTCCTTCGACTACGGCGAGGCGTTCCGGCGCAGCCGCCGGGTCGCGGACGGCCGGGTCAAGGGCGTGCACTACCTGATGAAGAAGAACAAGATCACCGAGCTCGACGGCCGCGGCACCTTCCTCGACCCGCACACCATCCAGGTCGCCGGGTACGACGGAGAGGTCCGCACGATCGGCTTCGACCACTGCATCATCGCCACCGGCGCCACGCCCCGGCTGCTCCCCGGCACCCGCCGCACGTCCCGGGTGGTCACCTACGAGGAGCAGATCCTCGCCGAGGACCTGCCGCAGTCGATCGTCATCGCGGGCGCCGGGGCCATCGGCATCGAGTTCGCCTACGTCCTGCACAACTACGGCGTCAAGGTGACGGTCGTCGAGTTCCTGGACCGTGTCGCGCCCCTGGAGGACGTCGAGGTCTCGGCCGAACTCGCCAAGCAGTACCGCAAGCTGGGCATCGGCGTGCTCACCTCGACCCGGGTCGAGTCCATCGACGAGTCGGGCCCGCAGGTCCGGGTCACGGTCACCGGCAAGGACGGCACCCAGCAGGTCCTGGAGGCCGACAAGGTCCTCCAGGCGATCGGCTTCGCGCCCAATGTCACCGGCTACGGCCTGGAGAACACCGGGGTGCGCGTCACCGAGCGGGGCGCCATCGACGTGGACGGCCGCTGCCGTACCTCCGTGCCGCACATCTACGCCATCGGCGACGTCACCGCCAAGCTGATGCTCGCGCACGCCGCCGAGGCGATGGGCGTGATCGCCGCCGAGACGCTAGCGGACGCGGAGACGATGGAACTGGACTACGTGATGATCCCGCGGGCCACCTACTGCCAGCCGCAGATCGCCAGCTTCGGCTACACCGAGGCGCAGGCCCGGGAACTGGGCCACGACGTGAAGGTGGCGAAGTTCCCCTTCACCGCGAACGGCAAGTCGCACGGCCTCGGCGACACCACCGGCTTCGTGAAGCTGATCAGCGACGCGAAGCACGGCGAGCTGCTCGGCGGTCACCTGATCGGCCCCGACGTGACCGAGCTGCTGCCCGAGCTGACCCTGGCCCAGCAGTGGGACCTCACCGTCCACGAGGTCGCCCGCAACGTGCACGCCCACCCGACCCTCGGAGAGGCGGTCAAGGAGGCGGTGCACGGCCTGGCCGGCCACATGATCAACATGTGAGCCCCGCCCCCGCCACCTGCTCCACGCCCCGGCGGGCCCGTTCACCCGGACGGCCCGCAGCGTTCGCCGCCGCCGCACGGGCGGGATCTCCTGACATCCACCGGACAAGTGCCGTGGCACCAGTGCCACCGCGCCGGCAGTACCGATGGATGAGGGAGGCCGCCATGCCGGACAGCCCCGCCTCCGGCCCGGACCCGTCCGACCGGGGCGGACCCGACCCCGGTGGGCCCGGCCGGGGTGGCTCCGACCGGGGCGGACCCGGCCCGGACGTCTCCCACGCCGAACTGGAGAAGCTGCGCACGCGGATCGCGGCGCTGGAGGCTGGGCGATCCGCCCCGCGCCCGGAGCACCACCCGGTGCGCGCGTTCGTCGCCACCGTGCTCGTCGTCCTCGGCTGTCTGCTCGCCCCGCTCGGCGTGCTCGCCGCCTGGACCTCCAGCATCGTCGGCGACACGGACCGCTATGTGCAGACGGTCGCCCCGCTCGCCTCCGACCCCGACATCCAGAACGCCGTGGCCGACCGGGTCACCGACGCCGTGATGAAGCACCTCGACCTGCCCGCACTGCTGCAAGGGGCGGCTCCGGACCAGCGGCCCCTGCTGGAGAAGGCCCTGGGCAAACTGGGCAACTCCCTGGAGGGCGCGGTCGGCAGCTTCGTGCACGACAAGGCGAAGGCGGTCGCCGCCTCCGACGTCTTCGCCCGGATCTGGACCGAGGCCAACCGCAGGGTCCACAGCAGTCTGGACAAGGCGCTGACGGGCAGCGGCGGCGGCGCGGTGAAGCTGGAGAACGACGCGGTCACCATCGACCTCGCCCCGGTCGTGGACCAGGTCAAGACCCGCCTCGTCGACTCGGGCATGACGGTCGCGGGGAACATCCCCGAGATCCACACGAACATCACCGTCGTCCAGTCCAAGGACATCGGCAAGGTCAAGACGTACTTCCGGCTGCTCCAGATCGCCGGTGACTGGCTGCCCGTCCTCGCGGTGCTGCTGGCCGTGGCGGGCGTCCTGCTCGCCACCCACCGCCGCCGCACCCTGATCGTCGCGGCCCTCTGCTTCGCCTTCGCCACGCTCCTGCTGGGCATCGCGCTGAGCGTCTTCCGGTTCGTGTACCTGGACCACCTGCCGAGCGATGTCTCGCAGCCCGCCGCGGCATCCGTGTACGACGTGCTCACCCGCTTCCTGCACACCTCGGTCCGTGCGGTGGTCGCCGCCTGCGTGGTGATCGCCGTAGCCGCCTGGCTGACCGGACCCCAGCGCCACGCCGGACTCGTACGGCAGCTGTGGCACTCCGGCATCGGCGCGGCCCGCACCACCGCCGACCGGGCGGGAATGCGTACGGGGCCGGTCGGGCCGTTCGTGCACCGCTACCGCACCTGGATCACCTGGATCCTGGTCGCCGCGGCGGTCCTGGCGTACGTCCTGTGGTCGTACCCGACCGGCTGGGTCGTGATCGGCCTCGCCCTCGCCCTGCTCTTCGCGCTGTGCGTCGTCGACTTCCTGGACGAGACCGACGCGGGGCGGGCACCTGCCGACGGGGGACCGCCGGCCGACGGAGGAGCCCCGCTCGACGGGGGACCGCATCAGGGGGGACCCGAAAGGACGACCGCATGAGCCAGGACGCAGCCCACCCCACCGGCGACCCGGGCGCAGGCCAGGCCCGCGGTCCCGGCGGCGCCCGGCCCGACGACATCGGCACCCCGTGGAACCGCCCGCCGGACGGCACCGCCGCCTCGCGGGAGCGGGACAGCTGGGTCAGCGGCGGTGTCACCTTCGCCGGGGTCCTGATGCTGTGCAGCGGTGTGCTGTCGGCCCTCCAGGGCATCTCGGCGATCGCCCGGGACGATGTCTTCGTCCGCACCGGCGCCTACATCTACGCGATGGACCTCACCGGCTGGGGCTGGATCCACCTGATCATCGGAGTGCTGCTGGCCGTCACCGGCGGGGGCCTGCTCAAGGGGATGGCCTGGGCCAGGATCGCGGGAATCTGCTTCGCCGCGCTCAGCCTCGTCGCCCAGTTCCTGTTCCTGCCGTACGCGGTCTTCTGGCCGATCACCATGATCGCGATCGACCTGTTCGTGATCTGGGCGCTGCTCTCCCGTCAGGAGGGAGCGGGCTGACCGGCCGGCACCTGCCGGCGATCCGCGGACGTCCTGCACAGCCGACGCCGATGTCGGATTCCCGCCAGCCCCGGCCCGTCCCGTGCCGGATGCTGGACACATGCCGAACAACGGGATGCACACCGACCGGGCACGCTGCGTGCGCGCCGTCCAGTCCAAGGACGCGCGCTTCGACGGCTGGTTCTTCACCGCCGTCGTGACCACCCGCATCTACTGCCGGCCCAGCTGCCCGGCCGTGCCGCCCAAGCCGGAGAACATGACGTTCTTCCCGAGCGCGGCCGCCTGCCAGCAGGCCGGCTTCCGGGCGTGCAAGCGCTGCCGCCCCGACACCAGCCCCGGATCCCCGCAGTGGAACCAGCGCGCCGACCTGGTCGCTCGCGCCATGCGGCTCATCGCCGACGGGGTCGTGGACCGCGAGGGCGTACCGGGTCTGGCCGCGCGGCTCGGCTACAGCCCCCGCCAGGTCGAGCGCCAGCTGCTCGCCGAGCTGGGCGCCGGACCGCTCGCCCTCGCCCGAGCGCAGCGCGCCCAGACCGCCCGGCTGCTGATCGAGACGACCGCGCTGCCGATGGCGGAGATCGCCTTCGCCGCCGGTTTCTCGTCCATCCGCACCTTCAACGACACCGTCCGCGAGGTCTTCGCGCTCGCCCCGAGCGAACTGCGCTCCCGCCGTCCGAGGACGTCGGCCGCCCTGACCCCCGGTGTCCTCACCCTCCGCCTGCCGTTCCGCGCCCCGCTCAACCCCGACAACCTCTTCGGCCACCTGGCGGCGACGGCCGTACCGGGCGTGGAGGAGTGGCGGGACGGCGCCTACCGGCGCACGCTGCGGCTGCCGTACGGGCACGGCATCGTGGGGCTGACCCCGCGGCCCGACCACATCGCCTGCCGCCTCACCCTCAGCGATCTGCGCGACCTGCCCGTGGCCATCAGCCGCTGCCGCCGCATGCTCGACCTGGACGCCGACCCGGTCGCGGTCGACGACCATCTGCGCACCGACCCGGTCCTCGCACCCCTCGTGGACAAGGCCCCGGGGCGACGGGTCCCCCGTACCGTCGACGAGGCGGAGTTCGCCGTACGGGCCGTGCTCGGCCAGCAGGTCTCCACGGCCGCCGCCCGCACCCACGCGGCCCGCCTGGTCGTCGCGCACGGCGAACCGGTCGAGGACCCCGAAGGCGGCCTCACCCACCTGTTCCCGTCACCCGAGGCGCTGGCCGGCCTCGACCCCGAGACGCTGGCGATGCCCCGCACCCGCCGTACGACCTTCACCACCCTCGTCACCGCACTCGCCGAGAAGTCGATCCACCTGGGCATGGACAGCGACTGGCAGGAGACCCGGGAGCGCCTGCTGGCCCTCCCCGGCTTCGGCCCCTGGACGGTCGACGTCATCGCCATGCGCGCCCTGGGCGACCCCGACGCCTTCCTCCCCACCGACCTCGGCATCCGCCGCGCCGCCCAGGAGCTGGGCCTGCCCTCGACCTCGGCGGCGCTGACCGCCCGCGCGGCGGCCTGGCGCCCCTGGCGGGCCTACGCGGTCCAGTACCTCTGGGCGACGGACAGCCACCCGATCAACTTCCTGCCCGTTTAAGGACATTCACCATGAACCCCGTCCGGCACCACACCGTCATCGACAGCCCGTACGGCCCCCTCACGCTCGTCGCCGACGACGGCGTGCTGAGCGGCCTCTACTTGACCGAGCAGCGCCACCGCCCGCCCGAGGAGTCCTTCGGCACGCACGACGCCACCGCCTTCGGCGAAACCGAGGAACAGCTGGAGGCCTACTTCTCCGGCGAGTTGAAGGAGTTCACCCTCGAACTGCGCCTGTCCGGGACGTCGTTCCAGCAGACCGTCTGGGACCAGCTGCGTGCCATCCCGTACGGGGAGACCCGCACCTACGGCGAACTGGCCGACGCTCTCGGCAATCCCAAGGCCTCCCGCGCGGTGGGCCTGGCGAACGGCAAGAACCCCATCGGTATCATCGTCCCCTGCCACCGCGTCATCGGCGCGAGCGGCAGCCTCACCGGCTACGGCGGTGGCCTGGACCGCAAACAGCGCCTGCTGGACTTCGAACGCGGAACAGCTCTGTTCTAGGCCTGACTGTCCGCATCGGCGAGCCCGCGCAACAGCGCGGGCAGCGCCGTCCCGATCGGCTCCCGTACGACCTCGTCAGCGATCTCGTCGTACGGCGTCGGCTCGGCGTTGACGATGACCAGCCGTGCCCCGTGGTCCGCTGCGACCCCCGCGAGCCCGGCGGCGGGCTGGACCTGGAGGCTGGTGCCGACGGCGATGAACACCTGGCAGGCCTTGGTGATGGCGAGCGCGTCACCGAGCACGACCGGGTCGAGGCGTTCGCCGAACATCACGGTGGCCGACTTGAGGATCCCACCGCACTCCAGGCACGGCGGGTCGTCCTCACCCGCCTCGACGCGGGCCAGGGCGTCCTCCATGGACCCCCGTGCATGACACTTCGTACAGACGAACTTCCGCGCGGTGCCGTGCAGTTCGACGACCTTGCGGGCGGACAGCCCGGCGAGCTGATGCAGCCCGTCCACGTTCTGCGTGATCACCCGTACCGGTACCCCGGCCCGCTCCAGTTCGGCGACGGCGAGGTGCGCCGCGTTCGGCTCGGCCAGCAGCGCCCGGTTCTCGCGCCGCATCTGCCACGACCGCCGCCGGATCTCCGGATCACCCATGTAGTACTCGTACGTCACAAGCTTCTCGGCCTCGGGATCCCGTCGCCACAGCCCGTTGGGTCCGCGGTAGTCGGGGATACCGGAATCGGTGGAGACACCGGCACCACTGAGGATGGCGACGAGAGGCTTGTTCATGGGCCCGAGAGTAGGACGCTTGTCTGCTCCGAGCGAGTGGATATCGGAGTGAGGTCCGAGCCGGCTTGCTGTGCTGGTTGGCGAGATCCACATCGCCCACGGGTGCCGGGACCGTGAATCTAGCGGGGTTGGGGTTCGGCGAGGTGGACTGTCATTCTCACCGTCACGTCGTCTCCCGCCGAGAGGCCGCTCGGCTTGCGCACGGCCACCTTGAGCGGCAGCAGATAGCCGCCGTCCCTGGGGAAGAGGGACGTCTGGAAGACGACCTCACCGATCCGGGCCTCGACCGGGATCACGCCCCAGCCGTAGCTGGCCATCGCGGCCACCTCGCGGATGTCGGCGGACTCCTCGTCCGGAACACGGACGAAGTAGTACGGCGACGGTCCGCGCCATTCGATCACTCGGCCGGAAAAGTCGAACTCCATGCGGCCGGTCTCCTTCCCTGAGGACGGTCAGGACGTGTGCGACGGATCCGGCAAGGACTCCGGTCCTCTCACCCCTCGACGAGGTACGTTACGGCGCCATCGAGACTGCGCGTTCGTCGTCCCCGTCGGCGGCGGATCGCCCGCTCAACCGGTCGGCCCGGCGGTTGTGCCCGGATCGGCGGTCAGGGACGCAGGTGGGCCAGCAGTTCGTCACCGGCGGGGTACCCCTGCTCCTGGGGGAGCAGGCGGGTGGCCGAGTCCAGTTCGCCGTTCCTGACGAGTGCGTGGATCTCGTGGGCGAGCGGGGTCATGTCGCTGATGGACACGATCCACTCGTCCGCGTAGCGCGACGACGCCTCACCCGAGAGCCCCAGTTGCAGCGAGCGGTGCGGCAGGGCACGCAGGTGCAGATCGCGTTCGGGATCCCACTGGACACGGGCCGGTGCCCGCTTGAGTTCACGCTGCCAGGTGTTGCGATCGGGGTGCAGTCCGCGAACGTAATGGGACAGGCAGGCATGGCGCAGCGCCCAGTCGAAGCCGTCCCGGGTGATCTCGACGGCGAGGACGGTCTCCTGACCTTCCTTCGTACCCCAGCCGGAGCGGTACATCATCCACATGAAACTGGGTTTGATCCACGTCATGCGATCGGGCTTCCACGCGGCGGGGAAACGGCCCTTGCGGGCCGCGGGTCCGCCGATCTCCGGGCGGTACGCCTGGTAGACGGTGATCGTGGACGCCGTGTGGAGCGCGCGGATCCTGCGGTGCGGTTCTTCCATGGCGTACAGCGTGGGCTCGGCCGGCTCGGGCGACCACCGATTTTCGCCCCGTTGCGCGATCCGACGGAGCACGCCTGTCGTAGACGGCAGGCAACTGCCCGTGTGGGCCGGGAGCGTTCGGCACATGGAGCGGCATCTCGGCCATGCCGTACTCGAACGCCGACTGCGCCGAAGCCCTGTGGGTCCGGCGCATGCGTTATCGGCGTTCTCCCGAACCGGGACCGAGAGGTGACGTCGCCTCAGATCGTCGGGGTGTCGTCGACAACCGGCCTGTGAATCTCAACGACCGGCTTCCAGCCTGCGGAGAATTCGATGAAGTCCGCACGGGTGGGGTAGGTGTCGATCGCGCGACGGTCACGCTTGGGACTGTCGCCCCCCTTGCGCCCCCGGGGAATCTGCTCCTCGAAGATGTCGACCTTGACGTCGGGAACCTCCTTGAGGCCCTGGCGCCAGATCTGCACGATGTCGGCGCCGAACGCCTGCCGGGCCGCGGCGTAAAGGGCCGTGAGGGCCCCCTTGTCCCCGCCAGGGACGAAAAGTGCCAGGTCCAGCACGACGCCGGCGGACTGGAGGACCTCGATGGTCACCGGGCCGTTCTCGTCGGCCAAGTAGATTCCGGCTTCGTTCTCGTCGTCGGGAAGGCAGGAGATCTCTTCCTGGAATACGGTCCTCGCCGTGATCGAGCCGCCCTCGAAATTCTCACCGGGCTTGGTCAGAAAAGCAGGGACATAACAGCCAGGAAGCTTGAGTTCTGCCGTGTCGGCGGAAATGAAGAGCCTGTCCTTCACACCGAGCTTCGTCACCTCTTCCAGCGAGAGGCGGCGAGCGGCGATCTTCTCCGTGTTCACGATTTCCCTTTCAGGTTGCACTGTCCCTCTGAACAGGGACGCTACCACGAAACCATGAGGTCAACTGCCCAGTAATCTTTGGGTAAATGGCCCCGATGACCTGCGCGGGAGGATGCCGAAGCGAGTGCCACTGGGTCGGGAACGCGCCCCGCCAGGCAGTGTCGCTCGCCATGGTGTTGAGGATCGACTGGCGGTTGCATTTAGGTGCGTTGGGTGGCGCGGGGTAGCTAGAAGAGGGTTTGCGGTTGATATCACACATATCGCCCATATCTCTTTCGGGGAGATGGCGGGGAGATGGCGGCGGGGTAAGGCGATCCATTCGTCGTGCGTCTCGAAGAGTGCGGCGGAGACAAACCGGATGCTCCGACGGCGCAACAGCAGAGACCCCCACCGGCAGGTGCCGACGCCGGGATGACGTGATTGGTACGGTCCCCGCATGACCAGTCGCAGCCGCGGCCGCATCGCGGACGTGTGTGGTGTCGTGGTCGCGCACATGCCCGACTGGCGGGTCGAGTCCGTCGTGCCGCTCGGCGAGGGCCTGGACAACCGGGCGTACGAGGTCAACGGTGAGCTGATCGTGCGCTTCAGCAAGGAGCCCGATCCGGTACGGCGGAGCGCCCTGGTGAGCCGCGAGGCCCGCGTGCTTGCCGCCGTCGCCGACATCTCGCCGCTGCCGGTCCCCGTACCGACGTTCACGGTCGCGGAGCAGGGATGTCTGGCCTACCGCAGACTGCCCGGCGCGCCACTGCTGGACATGTCGCGGCACCGGCGATCGGTCCACGGCGCGTCGATCGGAGCAACGCTGGGCGAGTTGCTCACCGCGCTGCACGCCGTTCCGATCGAACGGCTGGCCGATCTCGTGGACGTGGACCACCAGCCGCCGGCCGAGTGGCGGCGAGAGGCCATGGAGAACTATGGGACGGTGGCCCGTCAGGTACCGGCAGCGCACCGCCGTTCCGTCGAGGCGTTCTTGGCCGCCGCACCACCGCACGACGCACACACCCCGGTGTTCTCCCACAACGATCTGGGGATCGAACACGTCCTCGTCGACCCGGTCGCCTGGACGGTGACCGGCGTCATCGACTGGAGCGACGCGGCGGTCGTCGACCCGGCGTGCGACTTCGGGCTGCTGTACCGCGATCTCGGCTCTGCCGCTCTCCGCGCCGCCATCAGCAACTACCGAACCGACGCCGACGCCGACGACCTCGCGGCTCTCGGCGAGCGCGCCGCGTTCTACGCCAGGTGCAGTCTGCTCGAGGACCTGGCATACGGCATCGGGACGCAACGCCGCACGTACGTCGACAAGAGCCTTGCCGCGATGGCGTGGCTGTTCCCGTCATAGGCGCCTCGTCGCCTCTCGAGCGACGCCGGCAGACCTCGCAGCGACGCGACGTGCGCGCCCAGCTCCTCCGTGCGCCGTAGCGCCTCTTCGGCTTCCCGTCGACGCTGCTGCTGACGTCGCGTCTCGGCCCGGACGCCGGCAGATCCAGTAGAGCGACGACTCATGTTCACGAGGAGCCGGTTCGGGGCGGTTCCGGGATCCAGTGCCGGGGTGAACCGGCGTACGTGTAGCGCGGCAGGCCCGTGACAGCGACGGTGCGGAAGGGGCGGCCGTGGTCGTCGATCCGTATCGTGCCGACGCGTCCCTGCGAGGACCAGTCGAGGTCGAGGTACCACTCGCAGGCGCAGTACCCGGTCCGTGCCGTGACCCGCAGCACCTCCGGGTCCTGCACGGAGACCCGGTACGGGAACCGCCGTGCCGGCACGGTCACGTCCCCCCTGCTCCCGGGCATCGCCAGGGCAACGGGATCGGGGGCGTCGAGACCCACCTCGAAGTACCTGGGCGTGATGCCTCCGCCGCAGCCCGCGGACATGTCGTAGTCGAAGGCCCCGCCGCCGGGCGGTGCGGCGCGGTGTACGACCCGCACGTGCAGTGCCTCCAGGACGACGGCCGAGGAGGTACGCCCCTGCACCGCCACCCGCACGGTCGCCTCCCCGCCGTGCACCGCGTCCTGGGCGTTCGCCCACGCCTCGGCGTCCTCGACGGACGGCGGCGGCGGGACCTGTCCCGGGGGCCTGTCGATGACGTAGTCGTGGCCGCAGTCGTCCTCCCACACATGGGAGTTCACCGTCCAGGTGAACGGGGTGGCCTGGACGGACGGCCGTACCCGGACCGCGGCGGGCGACGTCGACGGGCCGTGGTGCGGTGATGCCCCGCCGCCGGGCGAACCCCGGTCCGGGAACCCGGGGAACGCCGACAGCCCCGCAGCGGTCAGCCCGAACACGGCGCCCAGGACCATGGAAACCACGGCCGGGCGCCGTCGCCGCCGGGCACGCGAAGACCGCACATCCGTCGCTTCGGGCGCCGCTTCCGACGATGGAGATGGCGATGGAGATGGCGATGGGGATGGCGACGGGGACAGTGACGGCGATGGTGACGGTGGTGCGGGGCGCGCGGGTGTCACGCCCGGTACCGGCCGGGTACGGGACCGCCGACGCTCCGCGACGGCGAGGATCCACCGCCGGTGCAACTCCACACGCTCCCGGGACGAGGCCCCGCACAGCACAGCGAAACGTTCCACCACGGCGAACTCCCGTGGCACCGCCTCTCCCGAGCAATAGCGGTACAGCGTGGAGACGTTCATGCCCAGGCACCGGGCGAGATCCGCGTAACTGCGATCCGTACGGGCCTTCAGACCCGTCAGCAGCTCCGCGAACCCCGTCGCCTCCTCGTCGGCTGCTGCCACGACCCGCGCCCACCTCTGCTCGTATCAGACCGCTCCATTCCGGAACGGCATCCCAGGCAACCCATATCTCTGCACGTCAACAGGCCTGAGACGGTTCCACTGTTGCGGATCGGACATCGGCGGTTGCCACTCGCCGCCGTCGCCGACGATGCTCTTGGTGTCGCCCCGAGCAGTACGGCCCCACCCGGCCGGCAGGTTCACCACAGCGGCATCCACACCACCCACCCGTCCCCGGGGACACCCATGTCCGAGCGCATTCTCAAGGCGCGTCCGGCAGTCCCGTGCGACGGTGCCCACCGACTCGGAACGAGGAACACCCACATGCACGGCAACACGTCCGGACGCCGCCGCGTCCGCCGTATCGCAGCCATCACCGCCGGCCTCGCGCTGGGCCTCGGACTCGGCGCGGCAGCCCAGGCCTCCGCCGCCGGGTCACAGACCGTCAACGGCAAGCCCGCCCAATCGGTTTCGTCCACCACGTTCTCCGGCGCGGGGGAGACGCTGCCCGCCCGCCGGATGGCCAAAGTGCTGAAGTCCCTGCTGCCCAAGGGCGGGAAGATCTCCGACGAGTTCAGCCAGGACGGCTACGCCCAACTGGTCTGGAACGACGGCCACGGCAAGAGCATGATCGGCGTGAACGCCCAGCCCGACATGGGCGACGTCCTCGGCGGGCACATGGGCTGCGAGGGCGAGTACATCGAATGCCAGGCACTGGTCCTGGCCGACGGCACCCTGCTCAAGCGGGTCAAGCGGGCTTCCGAGAAGGGCGGTTCCGCCGTGGTCTGGGTGGTCGACACCCTCCACCCCGACGGCCGCCGGGTCGTCATCCAGGAGGTCAACGCCGCCACCGAGGGCGGAGCCGTCACCCGGCCGGAGCCTCCGCTCACCCTCGACCGGCTCCAGACCATCGCGCTCGACCCCCGCTGGGCGGGCTGAGCCGGGAGCGGTGATCCCGGTTGCCCGGTCCGGAGGTTGAGGCCCCGGACCGGGCAGCCGGATGGACCTTCGAGCGGTACAACCCTTTTGCGGTGCCGTGAGTCTCCGTTCGGCGATCACGTTGTGATCGCGCTGACGAGGAGACGATCATCATCGCCATACGCAAGACCCTGACTGCCACCGCGGTTGCCGGAGCCGTCCTGGCAGGTTCGGCCGCCTGCGGCACCGTGGAGCAGCTCTCCGCCGGGAAGAAGCTCGACAACGCCTTCGAGAAGCTCTCCGAAAAGAAGGCGATCTCCTTCGAGTTCGATCTCGACACCGACGCGCAGAGCCTGAAGGCGCTGGACGCCTCGTCGGACCCGGAGCCCGGGGAGGAGATGCCCGACGACGTCGCCGAGATGTTCAGCGGCGCGAAGGTCAGTGTCACCGTGCAGTCGAAGAAGCCGATCGCGGAGTCCGGGGAGAAGGACTACGTCGGCACGGCGCTGAAGATCAGCAACAAGGACGGCGTCCTCACCGAGTACCGGGTCGTCGGCGACTACACCTACATCCGCTCCGACGTGAACGCCCTCGGCAAGGCGATGGGCTTTCCCGCACCGTCGGCGAAGGACCTGCCGCCGGAGGCGAACGGGCTCAAGAAGGTGCTCCAGGGCGAGTGGGTGAAGATCAGCACCAAGGACATCCAGAAGAGCACCGCCGAGCTGGGGGCGGAGCCGGGCGCGAAGCCCGCGCCGGAACCCACCCTCGATGCCGAGACGCAGAAGCAGTTGCTGGAGGCACTGCGCGGGACGATCGCCCGCGAGGTCGACTTCAGGACCGTCGACGGCAAGGACGGTGCCGAGCACGTCATCGCCACCGCTCCGTTCCGTACGCTGATCAGCAAGCTCCTCGGCGCGATCCGTCCGTTCGCGAAGGACTTGCCGATGGGTACGGAGCTGCCCACGGACAAGGACCTCAAGGACGCCCCGAACGCCAAGGTCGCGGCCGACTTCACCCTGAAGAACGGCGAGCTGACCGAGGTCTCCGTCGACCTCGCCAAGCTGGCCGAGAACGCGAAGGTGAAGAAGCTGGGCCTGGTGATGCGGATGACCGACGGCCCGACGCCCACGGCCCCGGCCGGCGCCACCGAGCTGGACGTCGACGAGCTCCTGGGCGGGTTCGGCGCCGCGATGATGGGCGGGGACGCCTTTCCCGAGGACGCCTTTTCCGTCGAGGGTCTGTGAGCGAGGCCCGACAGGGGTCGCCCGGCCGCGTTCACGGACCCCACCCGGTCAGGAGGACCGGCTGATCCCGTCGCCGGGCGACGTGCGGGCGAACCAGGTCCGCGTCTCGCCCGGGGGCAGGACACGGGTCAGCTCGGCCGTTCCCGGGAGATGCGGGAAGAACCGGTCGGCGTTCCAACTGCGCCGGTACATCGGCTCGTCGAGCACGAGCAGACGGCGTCCCTCCACCACGGGGATGTCGTCGGGCAGCCCCTCGTTCCAGATCCGTCCGCCGTCCGGGGCGAGGAGTTCGAAGGCTCCGGTCGCGACGACCTGGGTGCGTCCCTCGGCCGGCTCCGGGTCCGTGGCCAGGCGGACGCTCTCCGCCGACGGCGCATCGCCGGGTATGTGACCGCCGCCGACGAGGACGTGGGCGAGCAGCGTGTGCAACTGGAAGTTGTCCCCGATGCCGCCGATGCGCACCTCGAACCCGGTCCCGGTGGGCCTGTGCAGCACCACGAGGGGTTCGTCGTCCAGCACCGCCAGCGCATGGGCCAGGCACTTGAGATCATGCCGCTCCAGGGCCGCGAGGTCGCGGCAGGCGGGGAGGAGCGCGGCCGAGTGCCGTCTGCGCACCTCGACACTGCGGCACAGCACGGCCAGGGCGGGCGGCTGCCACTTCTCGACCGAACACCAGGCCAGCGCGAGCCGCGTGGCCTTGTACTCGTCGCAGTCCAGGCGGGCCGGCAGCGCGTCGTCGATGATCTCCTCGTCCGGCTCCGGAAGTTCGTCATCGGCTGCGCCGGCGGCGGTCCAGCGGCGGGCGAACTCCAGGGCGTCGAGCAGGTCCAGGTGGACGCCGTCGAGGATCGGCTCGGCGCAGGCCGCCGGGTCGGCCCCGCGCTCGACGCAGAGGCCGGCCGCCGTCGCCAGCAACGGCCGCGGGCCGGTGGGCGGGAAGGCGGGGAGCAGCGCCGCCAACCGGGGCCCTGCCAGGACGCGTTCGGCGTCCGACGCCGACTGCACACCGTTGATCATGGCGCTGAAGGCGCGCCCGGTGCGGTCACCGTCACGAGCGGCGACGGCCTCCTCCAGCTCGGACACCATGGCGGCGAGGTTCGAAGCCTTCCGCTTCCTCTTGAAGATCACCGGCATACCTTAGGCCGGAGGCCCGTCCCGCGTCATCGGATCAAGACGTGCGGATCACGGGGACATGATGAGGTACCCCCGGTGGATGGTCAGGCGGGCGGGGACGCTTCGGTCAGCCGGACCGTCCGGGCCGCGAGGTCGGTGATCCTGGCGCCGTCGAAGCCGAAGACCGCGCTGCGGACCGTGTCGCGCAGCGGGTCCTTCCACCGGGCGGGGATGGCGTCCGCCCCGGTCAGCACACCGGCCACCGAGCCCGCCGTCGCGCCGTTGGAGTCGGTGTCCAGGCCGCCGCGCACGGTCAGCGCGATGGTCCGGGTGAAGTCGCCCTCCCCGTACAGCAGCCCGGCGGTCAGGACGGCGGCGTTCGGGACGGTGTGGATCCAGCCGAGGCCCGCGGTCTCCTCGGACAGCGTGGAGAGGGTGTCCTCCCAGCTCAGCCGGGTCTCGTGCAGCGAGGCGACCCGGCGCACGGTACGGGCCAGCCGGCTGCTCGCCGGGATCACCGTCAGCGCGGTGTCCACGGCGTGCCGCACGGTGGGCGCCGTGAACGCCGCCGCGATCAGGGCCGCGGCCCACATCGCCCCATACACCCCGTTGCCGGTGTGCGACAGCACCGCGTCCCGGCGCGCCAGCGCGGCCGCGCGCTGCGGGGCACCCGGGCAGGTCCAGCCGTGGATGTCGGCACGGATCAGCGCACCGATCCACTCCTGGTACGGGTTCTCGTACGTCGCCGTGAGCGGCGGCTTGAGGCCGTTCGCGAGGTTGCGGTACGCGACCCGCTCGGCGGTGAACGTCTGGTGGTACGGCAGCCGCAGCAGCCAGAGGTCGCCGACCTGCTCGGTGGTGAAGCCGAAGCCGTGGGTCTCCAGCAGGTCGAGGCCGAGGATCGCGTAGTCGACGTCGTCGTCGCGGCAGCTGCCGTCCACCCGGCCGCGGACACAGCTGCGCCACTCGGGACGCAGCAGCGCCGCGTCGTCCTCGCTCGCCGGCTCGGGGAGGTAGTCGGTGAGCGGCAGGGCGTCGGCCCGCCGCAGATAGCCGTCGATACGGTCCCGCGTCCACAGGTCGCCCTGCTCGACCGGCTTGCCGAGCATGTTGCCCGCGATCCGGCCCAGCCAGCCGCCGAGGACGCGGTCGGCGAACCGCGGCCCGTTGCCCACAGAGGTCATGGCTTCGGTCTACCCGATTCCGGGGACCGCCGCTCGGCCGCGCGCGGCGCCCGGCACAGCGGTCCGCCAGGAGATTCCCAGGGTTCGGGCTGGGCATGACGGCGGGCGTGCGCTCCGGTTAAGGTCGCAACGGCGCGACTGGCCCCGACGTGCACGGGCCCGGAGAGCAAGGGGAGTTCGACGTGGCGGACGCAGGCGTGGACAGCATCCGGCGGGTGCTTGTCGCCGCGGACAAGTTCAAGGGGTCGCTGACGGCCGTGGAGGTCGCCGAGCGGGTGACGGCCGGGCTGCGCCGGGTCGTGCCGGACCTCCGGGTCGAGGCACTGCCGGTGGCCGACGGCGGCGACGGCACCGTGGACGCGGCGGTCGCCGCCGGGTTCGAGCGGCGGGAGATCCGGGTCGCCGGCCCCCTCGGGCAGGAGGTGACGGCCGCGTTCGCGCTGCGCGGCGACACCGCGGTCGTGGAGATGGCGGAGGCCAGCGGGCTGCAACGACTGCCCGCTGGTGTCCTCGCCCCGCTCACGGCGTCGACGTACGGCTCCGGGGAACTGCTGCGCGGCGCGCTGGACGCGGGAGCGCGGACGATCGTGTTCGGGGTCGGCGGGAGCGCCACCACCGACGGGGGCGCCGGGATGCTGTCCGCGCTCGGAGCGCGCTTCCTGGACGAGGAGGGCGAGCCGGTGCCGCCCGGCGGCGGTGGGCTGGACGGCCTGGCGCGGGCGGACCTGTCGGGTCTCGACCCGCGGCTGGACTCGGTCGAGCTGGTGCTCGCCAGCGACGTCGACAACCCGCTCACCGGCCCGAAGGGCGCGCCCGCGGTCTACGGTCCGCAGAAGGGGGCCTCGCCGGACGACGTGGAGGCGCTCGACGCCGCCCTGGCCCACTACGCGAAGGTGCTGGAGGCTGCGGTCGGCGTGCGTGCCGCCGAGCACGCGGTGGCGCCCGGGGCGGGGGCGGCGGGCGGTGTCGGCTACGGCGCGCTGCTGCTCGGCGCGCGCTTCCGGCCCGGCATCGAGGTGATGCTCGACGTCCTCGGCTTCGCGCCCGCGCTGGAGCGGGCCGACCTGGTGATCACCGGTGAGGGTTCGCTGGACGAGCAGACCCTGCACGGCAAGGCGCCGGCCGGTGTCGCGGCGGCCGCCCGCGCGGCGGGCAAGGAGGTCGTCGCCGTGTGCGGCCGGCTCGCGCTGCCGCCCGAGGCGCTCGGCCGGGCCGGGATCCGGCGGGCGTACCCGCTCACGGACGCCGAGCCGGACGTGGCGACCTGCATCGCCGAGGCGGGACCGATCCTGGAGCGGGTCGCGGCGGCGATCGCACGGGACTTCCTGACCTGACAGGCCCGGGGGCCGCCCGCTTCCGGGCCGCCCCCGGGCCCCGCCGGGTGTCGCGCTCCGGCCCGCGGCCCTCCGGCCTTCGGTCCGCCCGTTCCTCGGCCGCGCGCCTCCCGGGCCCCTCCGGGTTGCCTGTCCCCGGGCCGCCTCCGAGCCCCGCCGGGTGTCGCCCTCCGGTCCGTCCGCCCCTGGGTCCGCCCGCCCTGGGCCGCTCCGGCCTGCCTGCCTCCGGTCCGCCTGTGCCCGGCCGCTCCGGTCCGCCTGCCCCTCCGGCCCCTTCGGTCCGCCCGCCCTGGGCCGCTCCGGCCTGCCTGCCTCCGGTCCGCCTGTGCCCGGCCGCTCCGGTCCGCCTGCCCCTCCGGCCCCTTCGGTCCG
>NZ_JBEOWS010000109.1:0-25917 GCF_040296125.1 Streptomyces sp. NPDC002265
GTCCGCCTCGCAGCGGACGGGAGCAGCGGGCGCAGCGGCAGCGACAGGACCCACGGGAACGGCGGGAGCGCGTCGCTCCCGCTCGGCCACGGAGGGGTCCGCGTCCCAGCGCGCCGAAACCCCCGCGGCTCCGGCCCCGGGCACGCCCGCCCGGCCCTCCGCCACCGGTCCCCGCAGCTCGGACGCCCCGTGGCACCACGCCCGCCCGGCCTTCGACGAACCGGAACCGATGCCGGCACAGGACCCGGCTCCCGAGCCGGAGCCTGCGCCCGAGCCCGAGCCGGCTCCCGAGCCGAAGCAGGCACCGACGCCTGAGTCGGAACGTGAGCCCGAGCCCGACTCGGCTCCCGAGCCTGAGCCCGCTCCCGAACCGGCGCCCGCGCCCGAGCCTGAGTCCGCTCCCGAACCGGCGCCTGTGCCCGAGCCCGAGCCCGCGTCCGAGTCCGCTCCCGGGCCCGAGGTGAAGTCGGCGCCGGGCAAGGATCCCGTGTCCGACGAACCGACCCCCGACGCCCCCACCGACCCCCAAGGAGGCCCGCAGTGAACGACGCGCTGGATGTCGCCCTGCGACTCCTCGTCGTCTTCGGCGTCTTCCTCACCTTCCCCCTGATCGTCGGTCAGACCGAGCACAAGGTGATGGCCCACATGCAGGGCCGCCTCGGCCCGATGTACGCCGGTGGCTTCCACGGCTGGGCCCAGCTGGTCGCGGACGGTGTGAAGTTCGCGCAGAAGGAGGACGTGGTCCCGGCGGGCGCGGACCGCCGTGTCTTCCAGCTGGCTCCCGCCGTGGCCCTCCTGCCCTACCTCCTGGTGCTGCTCGCCATCCCGATCGGGCCGGGGGAGGGCGCGGTCGGCCAGGTCGTCGACGCGGGCATCTTCTTCGTGCTCGCCGTGATGGGTGTCGGCGTCCTCGGCTCCCTCATGGCCGGCTGGGCCTCCGCCAACAAGTTCTCCCTCCTCGGCGGCCTGCGCACCGCCGCCCAGCTCCTCGCCTACGAACTGCCGATGCTGCTCGCCGCCGCCTCGGTGGCGATGGCGGCCGGCACGGTCTCCCTGCCCGGCATCGTGGCCTCCTTCCACTGGTGGTGGCTGCCCTGGCAGCTCACCGGCGCGTTCGTCTTCTTCATCGCCGGCCTCGCCGAACTCCAGCGCCCGCCCTTCGACATGCCCGTCGCCGACTCGGAGATCATCTTCGGCGCGTACACCGAGTACACCGGTCTGCGTTTCGCCCTCTTCCTCCTCGCCGAGTACGCCGGAATCGTCGTCCTGTGCGCTCTGACCACCGTGCTCTTCCTGGGCGGCTGGCACGGTCCGTGGGGCGCCGACGGCCTCGGCTGGGTCTGGACCCTGCTGAAGACCGCGCTGCTCGCCTTCGTCGTGATCTGGCTCCGCGTCACCTACCCCCGGCTGCGCGAGGACCAGCTTCAGAGGTTCTCCTGGACCCTCCTCGTCCCGCTCTCCCTCGCCCAGATCGCCCTCACCGGCATCGTCAAGGTGGTGATCTCCTAATGGCCCCCTTCCCCGGCTCCGGACTGGCCAAGGGCCTGGCCGTCACCCTGCGCACGATGACGAAGAAGACGGTCACCGCGCAGTACCCGGACGTCCAGCCCGACCTCCCGCCCCGCTCCCGCGGTGTGATCGGCCTGTTCGAGGAGAACTGCACGGTCTGCATGCTGTGCGCCCGTGAGTGCCCCGACTGGTGCATCTACATCGACTCCCACAAGGAGACGGTCCCGCCCGCGGCCCCCGGCGGCCGCGAGCGCAGCCGCAACGTCCTCGACCGGTTCGCCATCGACTTCTCCCTGTGCATGTACTGCGGTATCTGCATCGAGGTGTGTCCCTTCGACGCCCTTTTCTGGTCCCCGGAGTTCGAGTACGCCGAGACCGACATCCACGAACTCACCCACGAACGCGACAAGCTCCGTGAGTGGATGTGGACGGTCCCGGCCCCGCCGGCCCTGGACCCGGCGGCGGAGGAACCCAAGGAGATCGCCGCAGCCCGCAAGACCGCCGAGAAACTGACCGCCGCGCAGGACCGGCCGGACGAGCGGCAGGGGGAGCAGCCGTGACCCTCGCCGCCACCGCCGTCCCGCACGGTTTCCTCTCCCCGACGGGCGTGGAGATCGCCTTCCTCCTCGTCGGCATGGTCACCTTCGGCGCCGCGCTCGTCACCGTCACCACCCGGCAACTGGTGCACGCCGCCCTGTGGCTCGTGGTGACCCTCGGCGGCCTGGCCGTCGAGTACCTCCTGCTGACGGCCGAGTTCATCGCCTGGGTGCAGGTCCTCATCTACGTCGGTTCCGTCGTCGTCCTCCTGCTGTTCGGTCTGATGCTCACCAGGGCTCCGATCGGCCGCTCCCCGGACGCCGACTCCGGCAACCGCTGGGCCGCCCTCACGGTGGCCACGGCCGCGGCGGCTGCCCTGGTCTGGGTCGTCGTCGACGCCTTCCGCGCCACCTGGATCGACCTGGACGGAGAACCCGCCGGCACCACCCGCGTCACCGGCGAGAGCCTCTTCCAGAACTGGGTCCTCCCCTTCGAGGCCCTCTCCGTCCTCCTCCTCGCCGCCCTGGTCGGCGCGATCGTCCTGTCCCGCAAGGCGAAGGCGGACGCGACGGCGACCGCTTCCCCACGCACCCCTGACCCGGACGGCGCCGCCGGACGGCCGAACGGCGCCGGCAGCCCGGACCGGGCCCGGAGGGCCGCCGAGGCCGACCAGGAAGGCGTCCGCTGATGCACCTCGTCTATCCCGCCGTGCTCTCCGCCCTCCTCTTCTGCACCGGCCTCTACGGCGTCCTCGCCCGCCGCAACGCGATCCTGGTCCTGATGTCGGTCGAGCTGATGCTCAACGCCGTCAACCTCAACC
The DNA here is from genome assembly GCF_040296125.1 of Streptomyces sp. NPDC002265. Lineage (NCBI taxonomy): Bacteria > Bacillati > Actinomycetota > Actinomycetes > Kitasatosporales > Streptomycetaceae > Streptomyces > Streptomyces sp. NPDC002265. The sequence goes on from NZ_JBEOWS010000109.1 coordinate 2,867, forward strand.
TGGTCGCATTCGACGTCTGGCTCAGCAGGACCGCCGAGGAGACCCTGCACTCCGGCCAGGCCCTGACCCTGTTCACCATCGCCATCGCCGCCGCCGAGATCGGTATCGGCCTGGCGATCGTCCTCGCCGTCCACCGCAACCGCGGCACCTCGGACATCGACAAGCTCCGCGACACCGCCGAGGGCCCCGGCAAGGACGGCCCCGACAGCGGCGATCTCGCGGCGGAGAAGGCCGACGACATGGCCGGCGAGAAGGCTGAGGCCACCGCGTGACCACGACAACCCTTGCCGCGCTCGTCCCCCTCCTTCCCTTCCTGGGCGCCGCGGCCGGACTGCTCCTGGGCCGCACCGCCCCCGGCTTCGTCCGCCCGCTCGCCGTGCTGCCGACGCTCGGGGCGCTCGTCCTCGCCGTACTGGTCGCGGTGCGCCAGGGCGGCGGCCGGGCGATCGACGCCGCCACCGAACTCACGCCCACCGGCTCGGTGCCCATCGAACTCGCCCTGCACATCGACGGCTTCGCCGCCCTCGTCGCCATCCTGGTCGGCGTCGTCGCCACCTGCGTGCAGATCTATTCGACGGGCTACCTGCACAACGACCCGCGCTACCCCTCCTACGCCGCGCTCGTCTCCCTGTTCACCTCCGCGATGCTCCTGGTCGTCTACTCCGGCGATCTGATGGTGCTGCTGGTCGGCTGGGAGGTCATGGGCATCTGCTCCTACTTCCTGGTCGGCCACTACTGGGAGACACCGGAGGCCCGCGCCGCCTCCCTGAAGGCCTTCCTGGTCACCAAGCTCGGCGACGTCCCCTTCCTGATCGGTCTGTTCGCCCTCGCCACCGACGCCGGCTCCTTCCAGATCACCAAGGTCCTCGGCGCCGTCGCCAGTGGCGGCATCCACCATGTGACCCTGGTCGCCCTGCTGCTCCTGGCGGGCGTGGCGGGCAAGTCTGCGCAGTTCCCGCTGCACACCTGGCTCCCCGACGCGATGGCGGGCCCCACCCCCGTCTCGGCGCTGATCCACGCCGCGACCATGGTGGCCGCCGGTGTCTACTTCGTCGCCCGGCTCCTTCCGCTCTTCCAGGCCTCCGCGGCGGCCATGGTCGTCCTCGCCGTGATGGCCGCCGTCACCATGACGGGGGCGGCGCTCGCGGCGCTCGCCCAGGACGACATCAAGCGCGTCCTCGCCTACTCGACGATCAGTCAGCTCGGCTACATGACCGGCGCCCTCGCCGTCGGCGACCGCGGTGCCGCCGTCTTCCACCTCCTGTCGCACGGCGCCTTCAAGGCGCTGCTGTTCCTCGCCGCCGGCGTGGTCATCCACGCCACCGGCACCAACTCGCTCGCCGCCATGTCCCGGATGACGGGCCTGCGGGACCGCGTCCCGGACGCCTACTGGACGATGACCGTGGCGCTGCTCTCCCTTGCCGCGATCCCGCCGTTCAGCGGGTTCTTCTCCAAGGAGTCCGTCCTCGGCGCCGCCGAACACGTCATCGCCGGCCACACCGGGCACGCCCCCGTCGCCGCGGGCTGGACGGTCCTCGTCGCCGGCCTGGTCACCGCCCTGCTCACCGCCGGGTACGCGACCCGGCTGTGGCTGCTCGCCTTCCGCGGACAGGGCGCCGAGGTGCCGGGCCTCGCCTCGAGCGCCGACCCCGGCCGGGCCGAGGAGCACCGGGTCCGCGAGCCCCTCAGCATGACCGTCGTGCTGTGGGTGCTCGCCGTCCCGTCCCTCGCCTTCGGCGGGTTCGCCTATGCGTCACTGCCCGGCTGGTTCGACGGCCGCGACCTGACTCCGACGCTCACCACGTCCATCCTCGGCACGGGCCTCGCCCTGGTCGGCGGACTGGTCACCTACGGCGCCTGGCAGCGCGTCACGGCCCTCGCCCCCCGGGTGCCGCTCGGCGCGGTCGCAGCCCACCCCGGCGGCGACGCCGGACTCGTCGAGGCCGAGGCCATCGCCGCCCACGAGCCGGCCTACGGGGACATCGCCCGGGCCCCCGACCCGGCCGACCCCGGCCGCCTCCTGCTCGGCCCGCTGCACCGCCACGCGGCCGCCGGTTTCCACCTGGACGCCCTGTACGGCGTGCTGTTCGTCCGCCCGGTCCAGGCCGGTGCGAGCCTCGTGCGGTTCCTCGACCGCGAGGTCGTCGACACCTACGTACGTGGCGCGGGCGCCCTACCCCGCTGGCTCGGTGCCGCCGTACGGCGGGCCCAGACCGGCAATGTGCAGACCTATGTGAGCGCGCTGCTCGCCGGTGCCGTCGTCCTGACGGTCGCCGCCGTCCTCGTCGCCACGGGAGCGTGAGCAGGCGTGATCGATATCAACGAGTCCGTGATGCAGTTCCTTCTGGCGTTCGTCGTCGTCGGCCCGCTCCTCGGTGCCGTCGCCGCCCTGCTGCCGGCCCCGCCCGGACTGAAGGGGAAGTCGCCCGAGCAGGCCGTGCTGCGGCACGGCGTGACCGTCACCGGCGTCGTCCTGCTGGCCGCGATCGTCCTGGCGCTCGGCTTCGACCACGACCACCCGTCGAAGATGCAGGCCACCACGGACATCAGCTGGATCCCCGCGCTCGACGTACGGATCCACCTCGGCGTCGACGGCATCTCCCTCCCCCTTCTGGTCCTGACCGCGCTGCTGACCTTCCTGTGCGCGCTGTACTCCTACTTCAAGCCGCCCGCGGGCCCGGCCCCGAAGGCGTTCGTCGCACTGCTGCTCGTCCTGGAGTCCGGCACCCTCGCCACCTTCGCCGTCCTCGACCTGCTGCTGTTCTTCCTCGCCTTCGAGACGGTCCTGATCCCGATGTACTTCCTCATCGCCCGCTGGGGCGGCGCCGGACGGACTCAGGCGGCTTGGAAGTTCATCCTCTTCACCCTGCTCGGTTCGGTCGTCATGCTGCTCGGCCTGCTCCTGATCGGAATCAAGGCGGGCACATTCGACATGGTGGCACTCGCCACTGACAACGGCCGGTCGCTGACCACATCCGTGCAGGTCATCGCCGCTCTGGCGATCGGGATCGGGCTCGCGGTGAAGACGCCGATGTGGCCGCTGCACAGCTGGCTGCCCGATGCCCACACCGCCGCGCCGACCGTCGGCTCGGTCCTGCTGGCCGGCGTGCTGCTGAAGATGGGCACGTACGGGTTCGTGCGGATCCTCCTGCCGATCACGCCCGACGGCCTGAGCACCTTCGCGCCCTATCTCGCCGCCTTCGCCGTCGTCGGGATCGTCTACGGATCCCTGGCCTGCCTGGCCCTCGCCAAACAGGGTGCGAAGGGCGACCTCAAGCGTCTGATCGCCTACTCCTCCGTCGGCCACATGGGCTTCGTCCTGCTCGGCATCGCGACCATGACCCCGACCGGCGTGAACGGCGCCCTGTTCGCCAACATCGCCCACGGCCTCATCACCGGCCTGCTCTTCTTCCTGGTCGGCGCTCTGAAGGACCGCACCGGCAGCACCGACCTCGACACCCTCGCCGAGGAGACCGGAGCGGCGCTCTACGGCAGGGCCCCGCGCCTGGGCGGCCTGCTCGCCTTCGCCGCGGTCGCCTCGCTCGGCCTGCCCGGCCTCGCCGGGTTCTGGGGCGAGATGCTGGCGCTGTTCGGCGCGTTCGACCCGGCCGCGGGCCTCAGCCGCCCGGCCTTCCTGACCTTCATGGCGATCGCCGCGTTCGGCACGCTGCTCACGGCCGCGTACATGCTCATCGTGGTGCGGCGCGTCTGCATGGGCGCCGTCCCGTCGGACCCGCAGCGGACCGGGCGGCTCGCCGACGTCCAGGCCTACGAGTTCGCGGCCTGGACCCCGCTCGTCGCCCTCACCGTCGTGGCCGGACTGTGGCCCAGGGCCCTTCTCGGCCTGACCGACCCGGCCGTGCAGCAGCTCCTCGCAGGAGGCACCCGATGAGCGTCCTGGCCCTGCCCGCGGCCCAGCCCCTGGCCGAGTCCACGGCACAGACCGCCGCCCAGTCCGTGGTCCAGTCCGTCGACTGGCTCGCCGTCGCGCCGCCCACCCTCGCGGCCGTGGTCGGACTGGCCGTCCTCGTCGCCGACCTGTTCCTGCCCGAGGCCAGGAAGGCCGTGCTCGGCTGGACCTCGGTCGCGGGACTCGCCGCGGCCGCACTCCTGCTGCTGCCCCTGCGCGACGGCGGCCGCTCCACCTTCTGCCTCACCGGCGAACCGGCGGTGTGCAGCTACACCGTGGACCGCTTCACCCTCGTCGTGCAGTTCCTGGTCCTCGGCGGCGCCCTCCTCGCGGCGCTCCTGTCCGTCACCACCCTGAAGGACGCCGACAAGGCGCTGCCCGAGGGGGAGTACTGGTTCCTGCTGCTCTCCTCCGCCGCGGGCGCCGCCCTGCTGCCCGCCTCCCGCGACCTCGCCACCCTCGTCGTCGCCCTGGAGGTCGCCTCCCTGCCCGCGTTCGCCCTGGTCGGCATCCGGCACGGCGACCGGAAGTCCTCCGAAGCGGCGCTGAAGTTCTTCCTGTCCTCGGTGACCGCGACCGCGGTCAGCCTGATGGGCATCAGCTTCGTGTACGCCTGCACCGGCAGCCTCTACCTCACCCAGGTCGCCGACCGCATCCAGCACGTCGACAGCCGCCTGCACACGCTCGCCGCGGCCGGCGTCGTCCTCACCCTCGTCGGGTTCGCCTTCAAGACGGCCGCCGTCCCCTTCCACTTCTGGGTGCCCGACACCTACGTGGGAGCCCCCCTCCCCGTCGCCGCCTACCTGTCGGTGGTCGGCAAGGCGGTCGGCTTCTCCGGGCTGATCCTCGTCACCGTCGTCGCCCTCCCGTCGTACGCCGACGCCTGGGGCCCGGCGCTGGCCGCGCTGGCCGCCCTCACCATGACCGTCGGCAATGTCGGCGCGCTGCGCCAGCAGGCCACGCGCGCGTACAGCGCGGTACGGCTGCTCGCGTGGTCGTCCGTCGGCCAGGCCGGCTACCTCCTCGTACCGATCGCCGCCGCCGCGTACTCCGACGACCCGCAGAAGTCGGTGGGCTCCACGCTCGCGTACGCCCTGATGTACGCGGCCGTGAACCTGGGCGCCTTCGCGGTGGCCGCCCTGGTCGGCCGCAGGAGCCCCCTGAACCGCCTCACGGACTACCGCGGCCTCTACGCCTCGAACCCCCTGGCCGCCCTGCTCCTGGCCTTCTTCCTGCTCTGCCTCGCCGGACTGCCGCCGGGCGTCATCGGCCTGTTCGCGAAGGTCACCGTGTTCTCGGCGGCCGTCGACGCGGGCCTGGGCTGGCTCGCGGTGGTGATGGCCGTCAACGTGGTGATCGCGCTCTTCTACTACCTCCAGTGGACGACGCTGCTGTTCCGCGCGCCCGAGGGCGAGCCCGAGCGGCATCGCGTCCCGGCTCCCCTCACCGCCGCCGTCGCCCTGACCGGCGTCCTGGGCATCGCCCTGTCCGGCGCTCCGCAGCTGGTCCTGCGCTTCGCCGCCACCGGGCTGTTCTGAGACCGGCGCGCCGCGCGGGCCCGTCACCCGGACGGCGGACGCGCCCGGTCGCGGGCACAAGGGAACTCGGCGCTCCCGCCTGGCGTTGACGAGAGCGGGAGGGTCCACTGGACGTGACACGACACCAGTGGCATCGGAGACAGCAAGCAAAGGGTTCCCCTGCTGCACCACTTGGAGGGCGTACCGTGCACCGCCGGCACAACGGGCTCAGGACCGCAGTCCTTCTCGGAGGACTGTCCGCACTCATCATCCTGATCGGCAGCTTCTTCGGCCGTACGGGCCTGATCGTCGCGGTCGTCGTCGCTCTCGGCACCAACGCGTACGCGTACTGGAACAGCGACAAACTGGCGCTACGCGCGATGCGTGCCCGCCCGGTGAGCGAGTTCGAGGCCCCGGCGCTGTACCGCATGGTCCGCGAGCTCTCCACCCAGGCCCGCCAGCCCATGCCGCGCCTGTACATCTCCCCGACGGAGGCCCCGAACGCCTTCGCGACCGGCCGCAACCCGCGCAACGCCGCCGTGTGCTGCACCGAGGGCATCCTGCGGATCCTGGACGAGCGCGAGCTGCGCGGAGTCATCGGCCATGAGCTCAGCCACGTCTACAACCGCGACATCCTGATCTCGTCCGTCGCCGGCGCCCTCGCGTCGGTGATCATGTTCTTGGTCAACTTCGCCTGGCTCATCCCGGTCGGCCGTTCGAACGACGACGACGGCCCCGGCTTCCTGGGCCTGTTGCTGATCATGATCCTGGGCCCGCTCGCGGCCACCGTCATCCAACTGGCCATCAGCCGCTCCCGGGAGTACGAGGCGGACGCCTCCGGCGCCCAGCTCACCGGCGACCCGATAGCGCTCGCCAGCGCCCTGCGCAAGCTCGACGCGGGCACCAAGCAACTGCCGCTGCCCCCCGAGCCGCGCATCGAGACCGCGAGCCACATGATGATCGCGAACCCGTTCCGGCCCGGCCAGGGACTGTCGAAGATGTTCTCCACCCACCCGCCGATGGCGGAGCGCATCGCCCGGCTGGAGCGGATGGCGGGCCGCCGGGCGTAGGGCCTGTCGTTTGGATCAGCCCGGCCGGCGCCCGCCGGCGCCCGCCGCGCACGGCCCCGGTCAGCGCCCGCCGAAACCCTCGTCCGTCGACACCACTTCCCGCCCCAGCGGCATCAGCGAGATCGGGATCAGCTTCAGGTTGGCCCAGCCGAACGGGATGCCGATGATCGACAGGAAGAGCGGGATGCTGGTGACCAGGTGCGCCAGGGCCAGCCACCAGCCCGCGAAGATCACCCAGATCACGTTGCCGATGAACGACGCGGCTCCGGCGCCGGGCCGCTCCACCGTGGTCCGGCCGAACGGCCACAGCACGAACCCGGCGATGCGCAGCGACGCGATCCCGAACGGGATCGTGATGATCAGTACGAAACAGATCAGGGCGGCGATCGTGTACGCGATGGCCATCCAGATGCCGCAGAAGACCAGCCACAGGATGTTCAGCAACAGGTTGAACAGCTTCATGATCAGTACCTCTCCCCAGGTGGCTGCGCGGACACCGTCCGTTCCGGCCAAGTATGGGCGGGCGGAGCGCCCGACCGTGAGCTGCGGCAGCCTTGTGGCGTGATCGGGAACATCCGGAGACGAACATCCCCGGAATCCACGTAACGCCACACCTCACCGCGCCGCCACACCTCACCGCCGCACGGTCGCCGTCGTCACCCTCGCCGCCGCCACTGCCGTACGCCGTACAGGACGATCCCCGCGGCCAGTACGCCCGCGCCCACCGCCACCGATCCCCACGGCAGCGCGAACGCCAGCACCACGCACCCCAGCAGCCCCGCCACTGGCACCACCCGGGCCGCCGGGGCCGGGTCGAGGGTCCAGGCCGAGGCGTTGGCGACCGCGTAGTACGTCAGTACGCCGAAGGAGGAGAAGCCGATCGCGCCGCGCAGGTCCACCGTGGCGGCGAGCACCGCGACCACCGCCCCCACGGCCAGCTCCGCCCGGTGCGGTACCCGGAACCGCGGATGCACGACGGCCAGCGCGCCCGGCAGATGCCGGTCCCGGGCCATGGCCAGCGTGGTCCGCGAGACACCGAGGATCAGCGCGAGCAGCGACCCCAGGGCGGCCAGGGCCGCCCCGGCCCGGACCACCGGCACCAGCGCCGGCACCCCGGCCGCCCGTACCGCGTCCACCAGAGGTGCCGCGGCGCGCGCGAGCCCGTCCGGCCCCAGCACGGACAGCGCGGCCACCGCCACGCACGCGTACACCACCAGCGTGATGCCGAGGGCCAGCGGGACCGCCCGCGGAATGGTGCGCGCCGGATCCCGTACCTCCTCGCCGAGGGTCGCGATGCGCGCGTACCCGGCGAACGCGAAGAACAGCAGTCCGGCGGCCTGGAGCACCCCGCCCACGCCCCCGGAGGCACCGGTGCCCAGCCGTCCGGCGGCGGACGCCCCGGACCCCAGGCAGACGACCACCACGGCCGCGAGCACGGCCAGCACCACCGTCACGATCGACCGCGTCAGCCACGCCGACTTCTGGACGCCGCCGTAGTTCACCGCGGTCAGCGCCACCACGGCCGCCACCGCCACCGCATGGGCCTGCCCCGGCCAGAGGTACGTGCCCACCGTCAGCGCCATCGCCGCGCACGAGGCGGTCTTGCCGACCACGAACGACCAGCCCGCGAGATACCCCCAGAACGCCCCGAGCCGCTCGCGCCCGTACACGTACGTGCCGCCCGAGGCGGGATACCGGGCCGCGAGCCGGGCGGACGAGGTGGCGTTGCAGTAGGCGACCACCGCGGCCAGGGCGAGCCCGAGCAGCAGCCCGGAACCGGCCGCGCGCGCAGCGGGCGCCAGGGCCGCGAAGACGCCGGCGCCGATCATCGAGCCGAGACCGATGACGACGGCATCGCCCACGCCCAGCGTTCGCCGCAGTTCAGAGCCGGACTGTGTCATGGGCGGCACCCTACTGACCGTCGCAACCACCGGAAGGCGCGTCGGCGTCTTCCTGGCCGACACATCACGAACGGGCGCGACGAGAACGGCGGGACACAGTCCGGCCGGAAGAAAGTCACAGCGCCGGGACAGTGCAAGCACAACCTGGAGGGGCAGGTTCACGGCATGAGCATCATCAGCTGGATCATCCTGGGGCTGTTGGCCGGAGCCATCGCCAAGTTCCTGCTGCCGGGCCGTGACCCGGGCGGCTTCATCGGTACGACCGTGATCGGCATCGTGGGCGCGTTCCTCGGCGGCTGGATATCGGCCCGCTGGCTGGACCACCCGATCACCAAGAGCTTCTACGACGGCGCCACCTGGGCGGCGGCGATCGGCGGAGCGCTCGTGCTCCTGATCGCCTACCGCCTGCTGTTCGGCAACTCGCGCGACTGACCCCGGCGCACGCGAGGGAGGGGGGTTCAACAGCGGGGGGGGCACCCACCCCGCCGGCCGCCCCACCCCCCGCCGCCCCCCCCCCCCGGCGGGTCCGACTCTGTCTGCACGCCGGCCCAGGACCCGTCCGGCCGCCGGTTCTGTCCGGGTCCCGAGCCCCGTCCGGCCGCCGACCCTGTCCGGGTCCCGAGTCCCGTCCGGGCCTCCGGCCGATCCGGGCCCCCGGCGGAGCGAACAAGAACCCCTGGACTCTTCGAAGGTGAACCCCATGCCTCCCGCCGCCCCCGAGCTGATCTCCCCCCGTTCGCCCCGCGTCTCGGCCGCGCGGCGGCTCGCCCGGCGGAACTTCCGGGGCAAGGAGCGGCTGTTCCTCGCGGAGGGGCCGCAGGCCGTGCGCGAGGCCGCCGGCCACCGCAGCGACGCGGTGCCCACGCTCGTCGAGCTGTTCGCCACCGTCGAGGCCGCCGAGCGCTACGCCGACATCGTCGGGCAGGCCCGCGCCGCCGGCGCCCGGGTCCACCTCGCCGACGAGCAGGTCATCGAGGACATCTCGACCACCGTCACCCCGCAGGGACTCGTCGGGGTCTGCCGGTTCCTCGACACCCCCTTCGAGGAGATCCTCGCCGCCCGCCCCCGGCTCGTCGCCGTCCTCGCCAACGTCCGCGACCCCGGCAACGCCGGCACCGTGCTGCGCTGCGCGGACGCCGCCGGAGCCGAGGCGGTCGTCCTGACCGACGCCTCCGTCGACGTGTACAACCCCAAGGCCGTGCGCGCCTCCGTCGGCTCCCTCTTCCACCTCCCGGTCGCCGTCGGCGTACCCGTCGAGCGGGCCGTGGCCGGACTCAAGGCCGCGGGCGTACGCATTCTCGCCGCCGACGGAGCCGGCCACGACGACCTCGACGACGAACTCGACCAGGGCACCATGGGCGGACCCACCGCCTGGGTGTTCGGCAACGAGGCCTGGGGGCTCCCGGAGGAGACCCGCGCACTCGCCGACGCCGTCGTGCGCGTGCCGATCCACGGAAAGGCCGAGAGCCTGAACCTCGCCACCGCGGCCGCCGTATGTCTCTATGCGTCGGCCCGTGCACAGCGCGCCTCCGGAGGGTGCCGCTCCGTCACCGAGAGCTAGTAGGGTGACCAGCCCGGGGGCCATCCCCCGAGCTCTCGGCTGCGCGTCGGCAGGGGGAGCCCCATGCCGTCAGAGAGGTGGGGTACCGGGATGAATGTCGGCACGAGCGGCGCACCGGAAGCGAGCGCGGCGGGCCATGTCCCCGCCTCCCGCTGCGGTGATACCGCCGGGTCCGGCATCGACCCCGACGAGCTGCCCGACGGCCTGGTGATCGCCGACGAGCACGGGCACATCGTGTGCTTCAACGCCGCCGCCGCCCGCATCACCGCCACCCCCGCCGCCGACGCCCTCGGGCAGCGGCTGGAGAAGGCGCTGCCGCTGGAGGACCTGGAGGGGCGGCGCTGGTGGCAGCTGACCGACCCCTACGGCGGGCTGTCCATCCGGGTCCGCCAGCCCGAGCGCAACCTGCTGCTGCCCGGCGGCCGGGAGGTGCTGGTGTCCGCCCGGTACGTCCGTACCCGGCCCACCGGCCCGCTCCACCGCCTGGTCGTGACCCTCCGTGACACCGAGGCGCGCCGCCGCACCGAACGCAGCCACGCCGAGCTGATCGCGACCGTCGCCCACGAACTGCGCTCGCCGCTGACCTCCGTCAAGGGATTCACCGCCACCCTGCTGGCCAAGTGGGAACGGTTCACCGACGACCAGAAGCGGCTGATGCTGGAGACCGTCGACGCCGACGCCGACCGCGTCACCCGGCTCATCGCCGAACTGCTGGACATCTCGCGCATCGACTCCGGCCGGCTTGAGGTGCGCCGCCAGCCCGTCGACATGGGCGCGGCCGTGGGCCGCCACATCCAGGCGTACGTCGCCGCAGGCCAGCCCGCCGACCGCTTCCTGCTGCGGATCGAGCAGCCGCTGCCCGCGCTGTGGGCCGACCCCGACAAGGTCGACCAGGTGCTGAGCAACCTGCTGGAAAATGCCGTGCGGCACGGCGAGGGAACCGTCACGATTGACGTCACGCCCTCGGCGTCCCCCCGCGAGGGGGAAGACATCGGCACGTCCGTCACAGTGAGTGACGAGGGCCCCGGCATCCCGGAGGAGTCCATGAACCGCGTCTTCACCCGCTTCTGGCGGGGCAGCAAGCGCGGCGGCACGGGCCTGGGGCTTTACATCGTCAAGGGCATCGTCGAGGCCCACGGCGGCCTCATCACGGTCGGCCGAGCGCCCGGCGGCGGCGCGGAGTTCCGATTTACGTTGCCCGTGAGCATGCCGGCCTACCTGGTCTGAGCAGCCCGCGGGCGCATTCGTTCGTCCTCACCCCGTTAGACTCGGCCTTTGGCACCTTTGTGTCCCGGGGCGGCTCTTCGAGCGAGTCGGTGACGGGGACCTTCAGCCAGCCAACCGGAAGCACGGGAAGAGATGTCGGCACCGAATAAGTCGTACGACCCTGTAGAGGTCGAGGCGTTGAAACCGGAAGAGATCGAGCGCATGCGGGACGAGGCGCTCGCCGCCTTCGCCGCCGCGGACTCGCTCGACGCGCTCCAGGAGGCCAAGGTCGCCCACACCGGCGGCACCTCGCCCCTGGCCCTGGCCAACCGCGAGATCGGCGCCCTGCCTCCGCACGCCAAGGCGGCCGCGGGCAAGCTGGTCGGCCAGGCCCGGGGCGCCGTGAACAAGGCCCTCGCCGGCCGCCAGAGCGAGCTCGAGGCCGAGCGCGACGCCCGGGTGCTGGTCGAGGAGGCGGTGGACGTCACGCTGCCCCACGACCGGGTACCGAGCGGCGCCCGGCACCCGCTGACCACGCTCTCGGAGCGCATCGAGGACGTCTTCGTGGCCATGGGCTACGAGGTCGCCGAGGGCCCGCAGGCCGAGGCCGAGTGGTTCAACTTCGACGCACTCAACATCGGCCCGGACCACCCGGCCCGCGGCGAGGCCGACACGTTCTTCGTGCAGACCGCGTCCCGGAGCGGCTCCGCCGCGGGCGACGGCGGCACCGAGTCCGGTGTCGTGCTGCGCACCCACACCTCGCCCGTGCAGATCCGCTCCCTGCTGGGGCGCGAGCTGCCCGTGTACGTGATCTGCCCCGGCCGGGTGTACCGCACCGACGAGCTGGACGCGACCCACACCCCGGTCTTCCACCAGGTCGAGCTGCTCGCCGTGGACGAGGGCCTGACCATGGCCGACCTCAAGGGCACCCTGGACCACATGGTCCAGTCGCTGTTCGGCGAGGGCATGAAGACCCGGCTGCGGCCGAACTTCTTCCCGTTCACCGAGCCGTCCGCCGAGATGGACATGGTGTGCTACGTCTGCCGCGGCGAGTCCGTCGGCAACCCCGACCGGCCCTGCCGTACCTGTTCCTCCGAGGGCTGGATCGAGCTCGGCGGCTGCGGCATGGTCAACCCCAAGGTGCTGACCGCGTGCGGCGTCGACCCGGAGAAGTACAGCGGCTTCGCCTTCGGGTTCGGCATCGAACGGATGCTGATGTTCCGCCACAACGTCGAAGACATGCGAGACATGGTCGAGGGTGACGTCCGGTTCACCCGGCCGTTCGGGATGGAGATCTGATGCGGGTCCCGCTTTCTTGGCTGCGGGAGTACGTCGACCTGCCGGCCACCGAAACCGGCCGTGACGTCCAGGAGAAGCTGGTCTCGGCCGGCCTGGAGGTCGAGACCGTCGAGCAGCTCGGCGCCGACCTCAAGGGCCCGCTGGTCGTGGGCCAGGTGCTGACCATCGAGGAGCTGGAGGGCTTCAAGAAGCCGATCCGCTTCTGCACGGTCGACGTCGGCACCGCCAACGGCACCGGCGAGCCCCAGGAGATCGTCTGCGGCGCCCGCAACTTCGCCGTCGGGGACAAGGTCGTCGTGGTGCTGCCCGGCGCCGTCCTGCCCGGCAACTTCGCGATCGCCGCCCGCAAGACGTACGGCAAGACCTCCCACGGCATGATCTGCTCCGGCGACGAGCTGGGCATGGGCGACGACGGCAGCCACGGCATCATCGTGCTGCCGCCGGAGACCGAGGTCGGCAAGGACGCCATCGAGCTGCTGGAGCTGGTCGACGAGGTCCTCGACATCGCCGTCACCGCCAACCGCGGCGACTGCCTGTCGATCCGCGGCGTCGCCCGCGAGACGGCCATCGCCTACGGTCTGCCGCTGCGCGACCCCGCGCTGCTCGACGTCCCGGGCCCCAACGCGTTCGGCTACCCGGTCCAGGTCTCCGACCCGGCCGGCTGCGACCGCTTCACGGCCCGCACCGTCACCGGTCTCGACCCGGAGGCCCGCTCCCCGATCTGGCTGCGCCGCCGGCTCCAGAAGGTCGGCATGCGCCCGATCTCGCTCGCCGTCGACGTCACGAACTACGTGATGACGGAGCTCGGCCAGCCCCTGCACGCCTACGACCGCAACCTGGTCCAGGGCACCATCGGCGTGCGCCGGGCCGAGGAGGGCGAGAAGCTCGTCACCCTCGACGGCGTCGAGCGCAAGCTGCACGCCGAGGACCTGGTGATCACCGACGAGCGCGGCCCGATCGGCCTCGCCGGTGTCATGGGAGGCGCCAACACCGAGATCGCCGACCACGCCGACGTCGAGAACGCCAGCACCGAGATCGTCATCGAGGCCGCGCACTTCGACCAGGTGTCGATCGCCCGCACGGCACGCCGGCACAAGATGTCCTCGGAGGCGTCCCGGCGCTTCGAGCGCGGTGTCGACCCGCAGGCCGCGGCGGCCGCCGCCCAGCGCACGGTGGACCTGCTGGTGCTGCTCGCCGGCGGTACGGCCGAGGCGGGCGTCACCGAGGTGATCGCGGCGTCCGCGCCGCACACCATCGCCCTGCCGGCCGGCCACCCGGACAAGGTCGCGGGCGTGGACTACGGCCGCGAGACCGTCGTACGCCGGCTCCAGGAGATCGGCTGCGACGTCTACGGCCAGGACGAGCTCCTCGTCACCGTGCCGTCGTGGCGGCCCGACCTCACCGAGCCGAACGACCTGGCCGAAGAGGTGATCCGGCTGGAGGGCTACGAGAACCTGCCCTCCACCCTGCCCAAGCTCCCCTCGGGCCGTGGCCTGACCCACCGGCAGCGGCTGCACCGCCGGGTCGGCCGGGCCCTGGCCGGCGCGGGCTACATCGAGGCGCCGAACTACCCGTTCGTCGGCGAGCAGGTCTTCGACCAGCTCGGCCTCGACGCCGCCGACCCGGCCCGCCGGGTCGTGAAGCTGACCAACCCGCTCAACGACGAGGAGCCCGCGCTGCGCACGTCGCTGCTGCCGGGCCTGCTCGGCGCGCTGCGCCGCAACGACGGCCGGGGCTCGCACGACCTGGCGCTCTTCGAGACCGGGCTGGTCTTCCACCCGCGCGCGGAGCAGCGGCTCGCCGTCTCGCCGCCCGTGGACCGGCGTCCCACCGAGGAGGAGATCGCCGCCCTCGACGCGGCGCTGCCCGAGCAGCCGCGCCATGTCGCCGTCGTCCTCGCGGGCGCCCGCGAGCAGGCCGGCTGGTGGGGCAAGGGCCGCCCGGCCGACTGGGCCGACGCGGTCGAGGCCGCCCGGACCGTCGCCCGTGAGGCCGGCGCCGAGCTGATCGTGCGGGGCGGCAAGTACGGGCCGTGGCACCCGGGCCGCTGCGCCGAACTGGCCGTCGTCACTGCCGACGGTACGGAGCGGATCGTCGGCCACGCCGGTGAGCTGCACCCGCGCGTCGTCAAGGCCTTCGGCCTGCCGGCCCGCACCAGCGCGGCCGAGCTGAACCTGGACGCCCTGGAGGAGGTCGGCGACGACACCCCGCAGGCGCCCACCATCTCCACCTTCCCCGTCGCCACCCAGGACGTCGCCCTGGTCGTCGACAAGTCGGTCCCGCACGCGGACGTCGAGACCGCGCTGCGCGACGGTGCGGGTGAACTGCTGGAAGCCATCCGGCTGTTCGACGTCTACGAGAACGACGAGCAACTCGGCGCGGGCCACAAGTCCCTTGCGTACGCGCTGCGCTTCCGCGCCGCCGACCGGACGCTGACGGTCGACGAGGCGTCGGCCGCTCGGGACGCCGCGGTGGCGCTGGCCGCTGAGCGTACCGGGGCGGCGCTGCGGAGTTAGTTCCCGGCGGGGAACTGTGCGTCGTCTGCCGACTGCGGGTTGTCGGTGGCCGGTCGCGCAGTTCCCCGCGCCCCTTTCCGGGCTGCGGGTCGGTTGTCGGCTGCGGGTGGTTGGTGGCTGGTCGCGCAGTTCCCCGCGCCCCCTTTGGGCTCCGGGTTGGCCGTCGGCTGCGGGTGGTTGGTGGCTCGTCGCGCAGTTCCCCGCGCCCCTTTGGGGTGCTTTTTTGGCTATCTCACTCGATCGGGTGAGATCTGTCGGGGTCCCGGGTCGGGCGGGAATGCGGTCGACAGAATCGAACCGGCCATTCGGGGCCGGTTTCGGTCTGCGCTGTCAGGGCCTGGATGGGGGGCCATCGACATGTTCCGCATCAGGCTGCCGCTGCGTAGGACCCTCTCACTGGGGTTGCCCACCATGTGGGGCGCCGTGGCGATCACATACAAGCTGGCCTGTCCGCTCGCCCAGGAGAACGGGCTGGGCGCACGGGTCATCAGCAGCGCGGTCTTCTTCGCGGTCGGCGCGGGACTGGTCCTGCATGTCCGCGGGACCCTGCTGCGCGAGCTCAGACAAGCCCGCCGGGTCGCGGGCGCAGCGCAGAACGTGCTGCTGCGGCCACTGCCCCCGCGGCTCGACGGCCTCGGTGTCGCCGCCGCCCAGCTCTCCGCGGACCGCGGCGCCTCGGTCGGCGGCGACCTCTACGAGGCGCTCGCCACCGAGCACGGGGTCCGGGTGGTGATGGGCGACGTCCGCGGCCACGGCATCGGAGCGCTCGGCACCGTCGCCGCCGTCCTCGGCAGCTTCCGCGAGGCCGTGCACGACGAGGCCGAACTCGGCGGCGTGCTGCGCCGTCTGGACCGCGCGCTCGCCCGGCACCTGCGCGCCCAGGCCCGCGCCGAGCACCCCTCGGCCGGAGCACCGCCGGACACCCCGGTCGCCGAGGAGTTCGTCACCGTACTGCTACTGGAGATCGGCCGCGGCGGCGAGGTACGGGCCCTGAACTGCGGTCACCCGTGGCCGTATCTGGTCAGCGGCGGCCGGGTCGAACCGCTGGCCGGCCCGGATCCGCTGCCGCCGCTCGGACCGTTCCCGCTGCCGGACGACCTTCCCGCGCAGTGCCTGGGAGATCTGCTGCCGGGCGAGTCGCTCGTGCTGCACACGGACGGGGCACAGGACGCACGCGACAGCCGCGGCAGGTTCTTCTGCCTGCCCGGCGCGATCGCCGCGGCGGTTCGTGACCACCCGGCCACCCCGCAGTCCGTGCTGCGCTCCGTCTTCACCGCGCTGCGCCGGCACAGCGGTCACCGCCCGGCCGACGACGTGGCCCTGCTCGTCCTGCGCAACGAACGGCTGCGCGGCCCCACTTGCGCGCGGCCGCGCGGCAGCGACACGTACGGCTCCACGGCGCGGGCCGGGCCTGCGCCCACCGACCCCCAGCCGACGAACCACCTCTAGCCCCGAGGCGCCGTTCCGCCGCCGTCCGCCCCGCCACGGAGTGTCGGGCAGGCAGCCGGGCGGACGGCGCGGAAGCGGGCCGCCGTACTTTTCGAGGGGGAGCCGGCGGCCCGGCCGGCCTCTTGCGAGGCATCTCAGTCAACCGGGCCGGGACTCTCCTCAACAGCGCACGCACAGCACGGCTTCGCGCACTCCGTTCGCACCCCGTGTGAAGCGGTACCCACTACTCTGTCGGCACGGATCCACCGGGGGACACCCATGCAGCCCAACACTCTGCTCGACGCGATCCTGGACGAGGCGGGGGTCTCGCATGCCGGGCTGGCCGCGCATGTCAACCAGGCAGGACGGGCCCGTGGACTGGCGCTGAGATACGAACACACCGCCGTGGCCCGGTGGTTGAAGGGGCAGCGGCCGCGCGGCCAGGTGCCCGACCTGATCTGCGAGGTGCTGGCCGCACGGCTGCACCGGCCGGTCACCCTCGACGACATCGGCCTCGGTGTCCCGGGCGAGCCGTCGGCCCCGCACGGCACCCTCTCCGGCTTCGTGGAGCGGGCCACCGCGCTGTGGCGCTCCGACGAACAGCAGCGCCCGCACGTCCTGGGCGCCCCCGCCGTCACCGGTACGCCCGCCGTGATGCCGGTGTGGGAGTGGGAGAACCCGCCCGAGGACGTGGACGTCTCGCGCGGCGGCCGGCACCGGGTCACCTCGGCCGACATCGAGATGCTGCGCGCCGCGCGCACCCACTACGAGCAGATGTACCGCAAGGCCGGCGGTGTCGCGACCCGCAGCCGGATCGTGGGCTTCCTCAACGCCGAGGCGGCCCCGCTGCTGCGCGGCAGCTACACCGACGCCACCGGCCGCCAACTCCACCGGTCCACCGGCGGATTGGTGGCGGTCGCCGGCATCTGCGCGTACGACTCCGACGCGCACGGACTGGCCCAGCGCTACTTCCACCAAGCTCTGAGACTGGCAAAGGCCAGCGGGGACCGGGGACTTGGCGCCTATGTGATCGCGCTGCTGGTCAACCAGTCGCTGTTCATGCGGGAGTACCGTCAGGCCGTCGCCTTCGCCGAGGCCGCGCTGCGCACCGCCGGACGGCACATCACCCCCGCGCTCGCCTCGGATCTGTACGCGATGCAGGCCAAGGCGTACGCCCACCTCGGTGACGGCACGAGCGCCCTGTCCTGCATCCGGCGGGCCGAGGCGGCCGCCGAGCGCATCCGGCGCGGACACGAGCCCGACGAGACCGGCTATGTGCAGCCGGGCCTGGTCAACGTCCAGGTGGCGGAGGCGCTGCTCAGCCTCGGTGAGCTGGCCGCCGCCCGGGAGCACGCGGCGGCCGCCGTGGACAACCCCGCCCACGACCGGGGCCGGGTGCACCGGCTGGCGATGCTCAGCACGATCGAACTGCGCCGGGGCAACGTCGACGAGGCGTTGGCCACGGCGGTGCGGATGGCCGAGCAGGCCCGGGGGATGGAGTCCCAGCGCGTGCGCGACAGACTGCGCGCGGTGCGCGAGAACCTGGTGCGCAGCGGCGTGGCCGGTACGGCCGAGGCCGCCGAGCTCATCGACGGGGCACTGCGCGTACCGCTGTAAGCCCCCGTATTTCCGCCGGTGCGACCCGGCCGGGACCGGCGCCCGCGTCCATGGGGGGCGCGCGGAGCCGCTCGCCGTGCGCCTGCTGTCCGGCTGCTCCTGCTGCGATATTGCCACTTACTCAGCGGAAGGTGGCAGAACCGTGCAGTGGACGAAACAGAACGAACAAACTGTGTATGAAAACCGCTGGTTCAGGGTCAATCTCGCCGATGTCGAACTTCCGGACGGCCGGCATCTCGACCACTTCCTCATACGGCTGCGGCCCGTCGCCGTGGCCACGGTGGTGAACGAGGCCAACGAGGTCCTTCTCCTGTGGCGCCACCGCTTCATCACCGACAGCTGGGGGTGGGAACTCGCCGCGGGTGTCGTCGAGGACGGCGAGGACATCGCCGAAGCGGCCGCCCGGGAACTGGAGGAGGAGACCGGCTGGCGGCCGGGACCTCTGCACCACCTCATGAGCGTGGAGCCGTCCAACGGGCTCACCGACGCCCGGCACCACATCTACTGGGCCGACGAGGGGGAGTTCGTCGGGCATCCCGTGGACGACTTCGAGTCGGACCGCCGGGAATGGGTCCCGCTCAAGCTCGTCCCCGACATGGTCGCCCGCGGTGAGGTCCCGGCCGCCAACATGGCGGCCGCGTTACTGCTGCTGCACCATCTCAGGCTCGGGCAGGACGCCGTGCCCTGAATCCCCCAGGGCGTCCCGGACGTGACCTAGTGGCCGAGGGCCTGCCAGACCGTCACGGCCAGTGCGCCGACCGCCGTGACGGCCGCGATCGAGGGCAGTGGCCAGCGTGCGTGTTCCAGCGAGCCGAGCCGGGTGCTCAGTTCGTCGAGTTCCTTGACGGTCTCTTCGGTGCGGTGGGTGAGCAGAGCCAGCCCGCCCTCGACGCGGGCGCACGCCACATCGAGGCGGCGTCGTAACTCTGCGAGTTCTCCATGGACGACGGGATGTTCGGGATCGGCGGTCATCTGTCCGCTCCTTTCCGTAGTCGTCTCACATCCCTTGCATGTGCATGAAGAGTCAACTCGCCTGGTCGACGCATGGGGAGAGTGTGCGCGCGGCATATGCGGGCCCGCCGTGCACACGGTGTGTGAATGCCGCGGGCCCGGCACCTTCCCAGGTGCCGGGCCCGCGTGGCGTAGCTCGGTGTAGTCGGCCGCCGGCCGACTGCCGCATCAGCCGTAGGTGTAGAAGCCCGAGCCCGTCTTGCGGCCCAGGCGGCCCGCGTCGACCATGCGCTGGAGCAGCGGGGGAGCGGCGTACAGCGGCTCCTTGTACTCGGCGTACATGCTGTTCGCGATCGACACGATGGTGTCCAGACCGATCAGGTCGGACAGCTTCAGCGGGCCCATCGGGTGGGCGCAGCCCATCTCCATGCCGTTGTCGATGTCCTCGCGGCCGGCGATGCCGGACTCGAACATCCGGATGGCGGAGAGCAGATACGGCACCAGCAGCGCGTTGACCACGAAGCCGGAGCGGTCCTGGGCGCGGATGGCGTGCTTGCCGAGCACCTTCTCGGCGAACAGCTGCGCCCGGCTCAGCGTGCCCTCGGAGGTGGTCAGCGCCGGGATCAGCTCGACGAGCTGCTGCACCGGGGCCGGGTTGAAGAAGTGGATGCCGACGACCTGGTCCGGCCGCGAGGTGGCGACGGCCAGCTTCACCAGCGGGATGGAGGAGGTGTTGGACGCCAGGATGGCGTCCGGCCGGGTCATGACCTGGTCCAGGACCTGGAAGATCTCGGTCTTGACCTGCTCGTTCTCCACGACGGCCTCGATCACCAGATCGCGGTCCGCGAACTCGCCGAGGTCGGTGGTGAAGCTCAGGCGCGCCTGGGTCGCCGCCAGCTCCTCCTCGGTGATCTTGCCGCGCTCGGCGGCCTTGGACAGGGAGGAGAACAGCCGGGTACGGCCGTACTCCAGGGCTTCGCCGGTGGTCTCGGCGACCTTGACGTCCAGACCGGCGCGGGCGCAGACCTCGGCGATGCCCGCTCCCATCTGGCCGCAGCCCACCACTCCGACGCGTTCGATGTCGGTCACATCGTCCCTTTCGCTGCGCTGATCCACGACGGTGGCAGGACTGCCGGGTTCGGTGCCTGCTCCGTCCGTGCACGTTACCGCCAAGTATCGATGATCGATCGTCCGGGTGCGGCATCCTTGGCGCCAAGACGTTCCGTGACCGCGCGGTTCCATGGCGCAGGGGGTGCTCGAAGCATGGGCCGACCGACCCGGCGGACGGTCGCGCTGGCGGCCCTGACGGCGCTGACGGCCGCCATGGAGACGGGCGCGACGAGGACGGAGCCGACGGGACGGCGGACCGGGGCCCAGGAGCCTGAGCGGGGGGCCGGCCCGGTGGAGCCGGACCGGCGGCGCGCGCCCGGATCGGCGGGCGGCACGGCGGGCGGCCCGGCCGGGGAGATGCGGGGCGTGTGGCTGGCGACGGTGGGCAACCGCGACTGGCCCTCCCGCCCCGGACTGACGGCGGCCGCGCAGCGCGCGGAGCTGGTCGCGCACCTGGACACGGCGGTGCGCAACCGCCTGAACACGGTGATCTTCCAGGTGCGGCCGACGGCGGACGCGCTGTGGCCCTCTCCGTACGAGCCCTGGTCGCGATGCCTGACCGGCACCCAGGGCCGCGATCCCGGCTGGGACCCGCTGGGCACGGCCGTCACGGAGGCGCACGCCCGGGGGCTGGCGCTGCACGCCTGGTTCAACCCGTACCGCATCGCCTTCGACACCGACCCGGCGCGGCTCGTCGCCGCCCATCCGGCCCGGCGGCACCCGGACTGGGTGGTGGCGTACGGCGGGATGCTCTACTACAACCCGGGTCTGCCCGAGGTGCGCGCCTTCGTCCAGGACGCGATGCTCGACGCGGTCGCCCGCTACCCGGTCGACGGGGTGCACTTCGACGACTACTTCTATCCCCGCCCGATGCCGGGCCAGTCCTTCGACGACGACGCCGCCTACGACGCCCACGGCGGCGCCTTCCCCAACCGGGCCGCCTGGCGCCGCGACAACGTCGACCGGCTGGTGCGGGGCACCGCGGACCGGATCCGGCGGACCCGGCCCGGCGCCCGGTTCGGCATCAGCCCCTTCGGGGTGTGGCGCAACGCCGCCACCGACCCGCTGGGCTCCGACACAGGCGCGGGCGTGCAGACGTACGACGACCTGCACGCGGACACCCGCAGATGGGTCCGCGAGCACTGGATCGACTACCTGGTCCCGCAGCTGTACTGGAACATCGGCCTGCCGGCAGCCGACTACGCGAAGCTGCTGCCCTGGTGGGCGGAGGTCGCCCGGGGGACGGGCACGGACCTGTACGCCGGGGAGGCGCTGTACAAGGCCGGCGACCCGGCCCAGCCCGCGGCCTGGCAGGACCCGGCCGAACTCTCCCGCCACCTCGCGCTCGCCGCGGATCTCCCGCAGGTGCGCGGCCATGTCTTCTTCGCCGCCCGGGAGGTGGCGGCGGACCCGGTCGGTGCGATGGCGCGGGTGGTCGCCGACCACTACAGGCAGCCGGCAAGGCCCCCGCGCTGACTCACCGCTCCTTGTCGGGGTGCTTGACCTCGCAGTCGGGGCCGGGGGACATCACTGCCTCGTGTCCGTCGGGGAAGCGGACGCGGTAGGGCGGGTTGCCCTCCGTGCCCATCACCTCGACGACTTCCGATACCTGGTCGTGTTGGCCGACCACCCTGCCGTGCTGGACAAGCCGGTCGCCTTTGGTTGCGCGCATCTACGGGCCTCCTCACCAGTGCGCGCTCAGCCGCGCGCCCGCTGGGTGACGGCGATGCAGACGAGCACGGCGGCGGCCGTCAGCGGGGCGGCCGGCGTGAGGTGCTCGCCGAGCAGCAGCACCGACCACACCAGTGTGAGCAGCGGCTGCGCCAACTGCAACTGGCTGGCCTTCGGGATGCCGATGGCGGCCATCCCCCGGTACCAGACGACCAGGCCCAGGAACTGCGAGCCGGCCGCGACCCACAGCAGTCCGGCCACGCTGTGCACGCCGAGGTGCGGCGGCTGGTGCACGAGGGCCACGGCGGCCACGGGCACGGTCAGCGGCAGGCACAGCACCAGCGCCCAGCCGATGACCTGCCAGCCCGGCAGCTCACGGGCCAGCCGGCCGCCCTCGGTGTACCCGGCCGCGCACACCAGCAGCGCCCCGAAGAGGTAGAGGTCGGCGGTGGTCAGGGCGCCGCCGCTCTGCTGCACGGTGAAGGCGACCACGGCGGCGGCGCCCGCCAGCGCCGCCGCCCAGAAGGTGCGCGAGGGCCGGGCGCCGACGCGCAGGGCGGACAGCAGCGCGGTCGTCAGCGGGAGCAGGCCGACCACGACGGCGGCGTGCGCGGTGCTGGAGGTGCGCAGGGCGAGGGTGGTGAGCAGCGGAAAGCCGAGGACGACCCCGGCGGCGACGACCGCGAGCCCCGGCCGGTGCCGGCGGGCGGGCAGCGGTATCCGGAGGGCCAGCAGCGCGCCGCCCGCGATCAGCGCCGCGAGCACGCTGCGCACGGAGACCAGGGCCCAGGGTCCGAAGCCCTCCAGGCCCCAGACGGTGGCCGGGAAGGTGAGGGAGAAGGCGACGACACCGAGGGCGGCCTGCGCCGGGCCCGCGGCGGAACCCGGGGCGGAGCGACCAGGGGAAGGGGTGCCGACGGATGTGCCGTCCGGGGCGGGGGTGTCGACCGCTATCCGGGTCGAGGCAGTAGCGCTACTCTGTGCTCTCATGTATGAGCGTAGCAGCGTAGGAGAACTGGCGGAACAGCTGCGAAGAGAGCTCGACCGCTACTCTCCAGGTGGAAAGCTGCCATCGAGCCGGGCGCTCGTGGAGCGGTTCCGGGTGAGTCCGGTGACCGTCTCGCGCGCACTCGCCCAGCTCGCCGCCGAGGGGCTGGTCGTCACCCGGCCCGGGGCGCGGGGGGGGCGGGGCGGGCGCCGCCCCCGGGGGCGGCCCCGCGGGGGGACACCCGCTCGGGGGGGTGGCCAGCACGGCGGCGGGGGCGCCCCCCCCGGTCCGCCCCCCCGGGGCGCC
>NZ_JBEOWS010000110.1:0-25899 GCF_040296125.1 Streptomyces sp. NPDC002265
CCCCGGGGGGGGTGCCCCCCGGGGGCCGCCGCCCCCCGGGGGGGGCGGCCGGGGGGGGGGGGGGGGCGGGGGGGGGGGGGGGGCCCCCCCCCCCCCCCCCCCCACAACCGGCTCAGGGCTGGGCAACCGGCTCAGGGCTGGGGTGCGGACAGCGCCCAGACCGAGGTGAGCAGGGTCGGTACGAACAGGGCGAACCCCACTACCGCGACCAGCGTGCCGCCGCCCATCAGGAAGCCCCCGAAGACGCCGAGCACGGTGCCCAGCGCGGCGATGCCCGCGCCCGGCCACCACCACGCGCGCGCGGGGCGCAGTTCGGCACCGGCCGGGCGGACGAAGGCGTCCCGCAGGTCGAGCCGGTCGACCTCGTGGTCGTCGAGAAACACGTTCTTCGGCGGCTCCCGGTGCAGCCGCCCCAAGGGCACCAGACAGGTGCCGTCGGACAGCCGCACCACGGCGGGCCGGCTGCCGCGGGCGTGCACCGTCACCGGTGCCGGGTCGTCCCTCAGTTCGTCGAGGGCCGGATGCCACATGACCCGCTGCCAGCGCGCGGTCGGTTCCGCGTGCTCGGGATGCCCGGACTCCGCTGCTTGCTCCGGCCGGCCGGCCGGTCCGGGCGAGTCCGCCACCGACAGCACCAGCCACGTGCTGTTAGAGTTCTGGAACGCGTTCCTCAGGTTCAGCCGCTCCCCGCGGCGCACCGTGGCCGTCATCGGGCGGCCCGGCCGCCGGGCCGCCAGCCGGAACCGCAGCCCGCGCCAGAGCCAGATCACGCCCAGCGGGACGAGGACGACTCCGCCGAGTACGGCGGGCACCCAGCGGTCGTCCTCGGCCGAGGTCTCGTCGGGGTCCGCAGGGAAGCCCCGCGGGTCCGCCTCGGCGGGATCGTAGACGACCTCGAAGTGCCTGCCCTCGGTGTAGCGGTCGGTGTCGTAGATGCCGAAGCGCTGGACGTGCGTGTGGCCGTCCGCGTCGCGCCAGCGCACGCGGATGTCCCCTTCCTCGCCGATGTCGTCCTCGACGATCAGCCCGTCGGCCTTGGCCGTGGCCCGGTCGCGGGCGTGCTCGTAGGCGAAGGCGTGTCCGCCGAGCCAGCCGGCGAACAGGACGTAGCCGACGACCGTGACGGTGAAGCCGAGGAGCGCGACGCGCAGGGCGGGTCCCGGGCGCCTCATGCGGCCGTCTCCTTCCGGGCCGTGGCGGCGGTCGCCAGCAGGGTCCGTACGGGCTCGGGGTCCCCGTCCTTCAGGGCTGCGGTGACCGGCTCGTACAGGTCCACGACGGTCGTGCCGTCGGGCGCGACCAGGACGCTGTTGATCCAGCGGTTGGCGTGGGTCCAGCCGGCCGCGTGCAGCACGGACTCCAGCCCCTGGACCACCGCGGTGCTCACCACCTGCGGGGCGGCCACCGACCGTACCGTGGCAGGCATCCACCGCAGCTGCGGTTCGAGACGGCGGGCCAGCCGCGGCCAGCTGCCGTCGGCGACGGTGTCCAGCGCGGCGGCCACCGCCTCCTCGGGCGCCTCGTGGCCGGTGGCGCCCTTCAGCAGCGTGAGGCCCGTGCGGTCGCTCAGGGCGTGCAGCCGCTCGTCGGGCAGGTCGAGCAGACGGACGGGGCGCATGTCGTCCGCCGGTGTGTCCTCCAGACCGGCCAGCAGGCGCACGCACCAGCGCTCGACGGACTCCGCGGTCCGCAGGGCCAGGGGCGCGCCGGTGTACGACGTGGCCGCCTCGACGTCGGCGGGCAGCGCGGCGATCCGGTGGCCGAGCGGCGGATGGTCCTCGACGGCGTACGGGGAGGCGGCGGCCATCTCCTCCTCCGACGTGACGGAGAGGACGCTGCGGTCGGCCACGAGCGGTTCGGCCAGGGCGCTCTCCAGGGCCGCGTACAGGTCCTCGGGGTAGGTCTCCTCCTCGGCCGCCGAGAGCACCCAGTCGGCGCCCAGGCCCTCGAACGCCGCGTGGATGATCCCGGTCCGGCGCAGCGCCCCGGCGGTGGCCGCGGTGCCGGCGACCCGGACGGCGTCGGCGTCGGCGGCCGTCTCCGCCTGCCACATCCGCGGCTGGGTGGCCCGCAGCAGCGGTGCGGCCGGCGGGCCGAGCGGGCGGAGACGGCCGTCCATCCGCTCCGCGAGACAGCCGCGGGCGAAGCGCAGCGCGGACATGCGCCGGTCGCGGGCATGGTGGACGTGCGCCAGCTCATGGGCGACGACCGAGGCCAGCTGGGCGTCGGTCAGCATGCGCAGCAGGGGCAGACCGAGCAGCAGGACGTAGGTGCGCACACCGCCGACCTTCGCCGGTCCCATGGACGCGTCCACGTCGGGGACGATCCGTACCAGCAGCGGCTCCCGGAAGCCGACCCGCTCGGCCACGTCCTGCACCAGCGCGACCAGTTCCGGTTCGTCCTCGGGCCGCACGGCCCGGCCGGGCAGCCGGTCCCGGCCCATGAAGCCTCGCGTGGCCCCCGCCACGAGCATCCCCACCAGCCACACCAGCGCCCACGAGGTGTGGAACACCAGGCCGGCGATGGTCAGCGCGATGCCGACGACGACATGTGGCAGCCAGGCCACGGTCAGCATCGCGCCGATGAGCAGCCACTCGCGGAGCGGCTGCGGTCGTATGTCCATGGGGGTGCGTTCCTGTCACGTGCGTGCTGCCTGCGGTGTCGGCGGATTCTGGCACACGCTGTGAACACATCTGTACGAATATCGGCTACGGACGGATCACGTTGTCTTGGCCGCTCACGCGCCTTCGCCGACCTCGCAGCGCAGTCGGCGGTCCGGCCCCAGGACCCGTACCGGGCCCGTCAGGGTCAGCCGGGCCGTGTGCCGGATCTCCGCGCTGGAGACGCCCAGCCGCAGTTCCAGTGCGCCCGGTTCGACGATCCGGCGTCCCGTACGGTCGGTGAAGGCGGACAGGTCCGGGTGGAAGCGGAACGTCACGCGCCGTGCCTCGCCCGGCGCCAGTTCCAGCCGCCGGTAGCCGATCAGACGGACGTCGGGGCGGGTCACGGACGCCACCGGGTCGTGCAGATACAGCTGCACCACCTCCGCGCCCGCCCGGCCGCCCGTGTTGCGGACGGTCACCGACACGTCGTACGTGCCGTCCGTGTCGTCGGTGGGGTACGAACCGTCCGTGCCGGTGCCGGTGCCGGTCGCGGGATCCGCGAAGTCCTCCCACGCGAACTCCGTGTACGAACGTCCGTGGCCGAAGGCGTACAGCGGGGTCGGGTCCAGGTTGCTGACCTCGCCCGCCAGGCCCAGCGGCGGCTGGAGGTACGTCCACGGCTGGCCGCCCGGCAGCCGCGGCACGCTCACCGGCAGCCGCCCGGAGGGGTTGACGCGGCCCGACAGCACCCCCGTCACCGCCGGGCCGCCCTCCTCCCCGGGGAAGAACGCCTGCACCACCGCGCCCAGCCTGCCCTGCCAGCGGCCGAGCGCGTACGGGCGGCCGGTCAGCAGGACCAGGACCACCGGGACGCCGGTCGCCACCAGCCGGTCCAGCAGCTCGCCCTGGCGGCCCGGCAGGTCCAGGTCCGCCACGTCGCAGCCCTCCCCGGACGTGCCGCGGCCGAACAGACCGGCCCGGTCGCCCAGGACGGCCACGCACACATCCGCCTCCGAGGCCCGCGCCACCGCCTCCTCGAAGCCTGAGTCGTCCGGGTCCGAGACCCCGCAGCCCTCGGCGAAGGTGACCTTCGCGTCGGGGAGCTCGGCGCGCATCGCCTGGAGCACCGTGGGGATGTCGATCCCCATCGGCACCTGCGGGTGGTGCGTCAGCACGTGCGAGGGGAACGAGTAGCAGCCCAGCATCGCGAGCGGGTCCGCCGCCCGCGGGCCGACGACCGCCACGCGCGCGTCGGGGGCCAGCGGGAGGATGCCGTCGGGGTTGTCCAGCAGGACCACCGACTCCTCGGCGAGGCGCCGGGCCAGCGCGCGGTTCGCCGCCGGGTCCAGGTCGACGGAGGCCGTCGGCTCCGGGGACCAGTCCTCGTCCAGCAGACCCAGTTCGCACTTCTGGAGCAGGACGCGGCGGGCCGCCCGCTCCACCAGGACGGCCGGGACCGTGCCCTCCCGCACGGCCGCGACCAGGTCCCGTCCGTAGCACTTCAGCGTCGGCAGCTCCACGTCGATGCCGGCCGTGAGCGCCAGCCGGGCCGCCTCGGCGGGCGAACCGGCGACCCGGTGCAGGGTCTGGAGGAAGCCGATGCCGAAGTAGTCGGCGACCACCGTGCCGGTGAAACCCCACTCCTCGCGCAGGAGTCCGGTCAGCAGCCAGGGGTCGGCCGAGGCCGGCACGCCGTCCGTCTCGTTGTACGCCGCCATCACGCTGCGCGCCCCGCCCTCGCGCAGCGCCATCTCGAAGGGCGGCAGCGTGACGTCGGCGAGTTCGCGCAGGCCCGCACGGACCGGCGCCAGGTTGCGGGCGCCCACCGAGGACGCGTACCCGGCGAAGTGCTTGAGCGTGGCGACGATCCCGGCCGACTCCAGGCCGCGCACATAGGCGCTGCCGACCGTGCCGACCAGGTACGGGTCCTCGCCGATCGTCTCCTCGACCCGTCCCCAGCGGGGGTCGCGGACCACGTCCAGGACCGGGGCCAGGCCCTGGTGCACGCCCACCGCGCGCAGGTCGCGGCCGATGTGCCGGGCCATCTCCTCGACCAGCGCCGGGTCGAAGGTCGCCCCCCAGGCCAGCGGCACGGGGTATGCGGTGGCACGCCAGGCGGTGAAACCGGCCAGGCACTCCTCGTGGGTGACGGCCGGGATGCCGAAGCGGCCCGCCGCGGCGATCCGGCGCTGGGCGCGGGCCAGGGCCAGCGCGCCGAGGTCCGGGTCGACGGGGGCGGTGCCGAAGGGGCGGGTGAGCTGGCCCAGGCCGAGGGTGATCAGCTCGGCGAAGTCGTCGTCGGTGAAGGCGTCGGTCATCTCGTGCTGGTGCGGGGCGACCCCGTCGCCGTCCGTGTCGGCCCCCACCCACACTCCGTACAGCTGGGCGGCCTTCTCCTCCAGGGTCATCCGGGCCAGGAGGTCGTCGACGCGGGCGGCGGCGGACCGGGCGGGGTCACGCCAGGCGGCGGTGGTCATGAAGCTCCACTCGGTAGGAGGTGTTCGGGGTGCTGATGACGCCAGTGCCGAGGGTGCAACGCGAATGTTTCGATATGTAATTCGAATGTTCCGGGAACCTATGGCGCGACAGGGGGTTCGTCAAGAGGTCGCGCAGGGATACGATCGCCGCCATGACAGCCCCGGAGCCTGCCGAAGCCCAGATGACAGGGCGGTCCAGCCGGACCGCGACGCTCGCCGAGATCGCCCGTGAGGCAGGCGTGTCGGCGCCGACTGTTTCGAAGGTCCTCAATGGCCGTGCCGATGTCGCCCCGGCCACCCGCCACCGGGTGGAAGAGCTGCTGCGCGTCCACGGCTACCGGCGCCGCCGGGCCGAGGCCAGCCGCTCGCCGCTGATCGACCTGGTCTTCCACGAGCTGGAGAGCGCCTGGGCGATGGAGGTCATCCGAGGCGTGGAGAACGTGGCCCGGGACGCCGGGCTGAGCGTCGTGCTGAGCGAGAGCGCTGGTCGGCTCACCCCGGGGCGGACCTGGGCCGACCAGGTCGCCGCCCGTCGCCCGTACGGCGTCGTCCTCGTCCTGTCCGGGCTCGACGAGTCCCAGCGTGCCCTGCTGACCAGCAGGTCCATCCCGTTCGTGGTGATGGACCCGGCCGGCGACCCGGGCGCCGACGTGCCGTCCATCGGCGCCACCAACTGGCAGGGCGGCCTCGCCGCCACCCGGCATCTGATCGATCTCGGGCACACCCGCATCGGCGCGATCAGCGGACCGGCCACCATGATGTGCAGCCGCGCCCGGGTGGACGGCTACCGGGCCGCCCTGGAGACGGCCGGTCTGCCCGTCGACCCGGGGCTGATCAGGGCGGGCGACTTCCACCACGACGCCGGTTACCGGCTGGGCCGCGAACTGCTGAGCCGGCCGGACCGGCCCACCGCCGTCTTCGCCGGCAACGACCTCCAGGCGCTCGGGCTCTACGAGGCCGCCCGCGAGCTGGGGCTGCGCATCCCGGACGACCTCAGCGTGGTCGGGTTCGACGATCTGCCGGTGGCGCGCTGGGTGGGGCCGCCGCTGACGACCGTACGGCAGCCGCTGACCGAGATGGCGGAGGCGGCGGCCCGGCTGGTGCTGGAGCTGGCGCGCGGCGAGGGGGCGCCGACGGCGACCCGGGTGGAGCTGGCCACCAGCCTGGTGGTGCGGTCCAGCGCCGCGGCTCCCGCGGATTCCGCGGCCGCTGCGGCTCCCAAGGCTTCTGCGGCCTCTGTGGCCCCTGCGACCCCTGTGGCTCCTGCGGATCCGGCGGCTCCCGCGGGTCCTGTGGCCGGAAGTTGACGTATTGACGGGTGGGGCCGGTGCCTCCACACTCCACCGAAGTCAATCGGCTGGACGACCGAAACTTTCGGAGGCACCCGCAATGAGAACCTCCAGATCGTCATCCTTGCGTATCCGGCTCGCCGCCCTGCTCACCGGCGTCACCGCCGTCGGCGCCCTGCTCGCCGCCGGCATGACGTCCGCCCAGGCCGCCGACACCCCCCTGCGTGACCTCGCGGCCGCCAAGGGCAAGGTCGTCGGCACGGCGGTCACCGGCTCCAAGCTCACCGGCAGCTACGGCGACATCGCCGGGGCCCAGTTCGGTTCGCTCACCCCGGGCAACGCCATGAAGTGGGGGTCGGTCGAGCCGACCCAGGGCACCTTCAACTGGGCCGAGGCCGACCAGATCGTCGCCTTCGCCCAGGCGCACAACCAGCAGGTGCGCGGCCACACCCTGGTCTGGCACAGCCAGAACCCGAGCTGGCTGACCAACGGCAGCTGGACGGCCGCCCAGCTGAGCAGCCTGCTCCAGAACCACATCGGCACCGAGGTGGGCCGCTACAAGGGCAGGATCACCGCCTGGGACGTGGTCAACGAGCCCTTCAACGAGGACGGCACCTACCGTTCGACCCTCTGGTACAACGGCCTCGGCGCCGACTACATCGCCAGCGCCCTGACCTGGGCGCGAGCCGCCGACCCGGCCGCCAGGCTGTACATCAACGACTACAACGTCGAGGGCGTCAACGCCAAGAGCACCGCCCTGTACAACCTGGTCAAGTCCCTGAAGGAGCGCGGCGTCCCGATCGACGGCGTGGGCCTCCAGGCCCATCTGATCCTCGGCCAGGTGCCGTCCACGCTCCAGCAGAACATCCAGCGCTTCGCCGACCTCGGCGTCGACGTGGCGATCACCGAGCTGGACATCCGGATGGCGTTGCCTGCCGACAGCACGAAACTGGCCCAGCAGGCCGCCGACTACAAGGCGGTCACCGCCGCCTGCGTGGCCGTGACGCGCTGCGTCAACCTGACGGTCTGGGGCTTCACCGACTCCGACTCCTGGGTCGACAGCACCTTCCCGGGGTACGGGGCGGCGACGCTGTACGACGCGAACTACGCGCCGAAGCCCGCGTACTACGGCGTGGCCGAGGCGCTCGGCGGTACGACGACCACGCCGCCGCCCTCCACCGGCGCCTGCACGGCGACGTACAGCGTGGTCAACCAGTGGAACACCGGCTTCACCGGTCAGGTGAGGATCGCCTGCTCCGGCGCCTCGCTCTCCTCGTGGAAGGCGGTCTGGGCGTACGGCGCGGGGCAGCAGATCACCCAGGCCTGGAACGCGACCTGCACCCAGTCGGGCGCGGCCGTCTCGTGCGTGAACGCCTCCTACAACGGGTCGGTCCCGGACGGCGGTTCGGTGACGTTCGGGTTCAACGCGTCCTGGAGCGGGAGCAATCCGCTGCCCACGGTGACACTGGGCTGAGTTCGCACTGAACCCACCCTGAGAAAAGTGAGATTTTCTGAAGAAAACTGCCCTAGACAAGCCCGTTGTAATAATTCGGACTTACGTTCCTCTGCGTGACCGGACACGACGAGAAACAGGACTGGGACACGGGCAGACGCGGAGGCCGGCGGTCGATCGTCCTGAGAGCCGCCGGCCTCTCCCTCGCAGGCGCTCTGGTGCTCGGCGTCGCGGCGACGGGATGGGTCTACTGGCATCTGAACAACAACATCAAGAGCGTCGACATCAACAGCGCGCTCGGCGACGACCGCCCGGCCAGGGCGGCGGCCGCGTCCACGCCCACGCCCGGCGGGCCGGTGTCCCCCTCGGCCGCCGCCTCCGCGCCGCCGACCGGGGCGCTGAACATCCTGGTGCTGGGCTCGGACTCGCGCAGCGGCGCCGAGAACCGGGAACTGGGCGGCGGCAGCAGTTCCGGCGCCCGCTCCGACACGGCGATGGTCGTGCACCTCGACGCGGGGCGCACCACGGCCACCGTGGTCAGCATCCCGCGCGACACCCTCGTCACCCGTCCGTCCTGCCCGCTGTCGTCGGGGCGCTCGACGGCGGTGGCCTACGGCGCGATGTTCAACAGCGCGTACGCGGTGGGCGGTCCGGTCTGCGCGGTGAAGACCGTCGAGTCGATCACCGGCGTACGCATGGACCACTACATCGAGATCGACTTCTCCGGCTTCGCGAAACTGGTGAACGCGCTCGGCGGGGTCACCGTCACCACCGACGAGGACATCGACGACGACGACAGCCATCTGCACCTCGCGGCGGGCACCCATCACCTGGACGGCAAGCAGGCCCTCGCCCTGGCCCGCACCCGGCACGGCATAGGCGACGGCAGCGACCTCGGCCGCATCGGCCTCCAGCAGAAGCTGGTGAAGGCGCTGCTGACCCAGATCGCCTCGATCGACCTGCTGACCGACCCCACCGAGCTCTACGGGGTCGCCGACGCCGTCACCGGCAGCCTGACCACCGACACCGGACTCGACTCGCTGGGCGAACTCACCGGCCTGGGCGAGAGCCTGAAGGGCCTGGCGGCCGACCGGGTCGAGACGGTGATGATGCCGGTGGCGACCGCCCCGTCGGACCCCAACCGGGTGGTGGCCCGGGAACCGGCGGCGAGCGGGCTGTGGGAGTCCCTACGGTAGGGCACCTCGTTCAGATCACGCCGATGAGCTGCGGAAACGCACCCCGGAGAAAATTCTTCGAAGAATTCCGGCGGCCGTGTCGATCCGGCCCTCCCTTGTTCGACGCACAGGTGAGAGGCGGGGAAGGACCCCGCCCGGGAGACTCGGCACCGTACGGGTCGCCCATCGCCGTGAGGAGTCACGATGCCCCGCTTCCTTTCGCTCGTGCAGATCGACGAGTCCACCGCGCCCGCCGAGGGACCCAGCCCCGAGCTGATGCAGCGGATGGGTGAACTGATCGAGGAGATCACCAAGGCCGGTGTCATGCTCCAGACGGAGGGCCTGACGCCCAGCGCGCAGGGCAAGCGCGTCCACTACGCGGGCGGGGAGCTGTCCGTGACCGACGGGCCCTTCACCGAGGCCAAGGAGGTCGTCGGCGGCTACGCCATCATGCAGTGCAAGGACATGGCCGAGGCCGTGGAGTGGACCAAGCGCTTCCTGAAGGTGCACGAGGACTTCTGGACGGTGACCTGCGAGGTGCGCCAGATCGCCGAGGGCTGATCGGTTCCGCACTGGGTGTTGTCAGTGCGGGGGTGTTCGATGGGGGGTTGTGAGCTCGCAACCCCCCGCCGACCCGCGCGGCGTCATCGAGACCGTCTTCCGCCTGGAGTCCCCCCGCGTCATCGCCGCCGCCACCCGGATCGTGCGTGACATCGGCATCGCGGAGGAGCTGGCCCAGGACGCCCTGGTCGCGGCCCTGGAGCAGTGGCCGCGGGACGGGGTGCCCGACAACCCGGGTGCCTGGCTCGTCACCGCCGCCCGCCGCCGCGCCGTCGACCTGGTCCGCCGCCGGGAGAACTACGCCCGCAAGCTCGCGGAGATCGGCCGCGACCTGGAGACCACGGTGCCGGCGCAGGAGCCCGCCGACCCGGACGCCATCGACGACGACCTGCTCCGGCTGGTCTTCACCGCCTGCCACCCGGTGCTGTCCGCCGAGGCCCGCACCGCCCTGACCCTGCGCCTGCTCGGCGGCCTGAGCACGTCCGAGATCGCCCGCGCCTTCCTCACCCCGGAGCCGACGGTCGCCCAGCGCATCGTCCGCGCGAAACGGACCCTCGCCACCCGGAACGTCGCCTTCGAGGTGCCCGTCGGCCCCGACCGCGAGGCCCGCCTCGGCTCGGTCCTCGACGTCATCTACCTGATCTTCAACGAGGGGTACGCGGCCACCGCCGGGGACGACTGGCTGCGCCCGGCGCTGTGCGAGGACGCCCTGCGGCTCGCCCGGCAGCTCGCGGCGCTGATGCCCAAGGAGCCGGAGGTGCACGGGCTCGCCTCCCTGCTGGAGTTCCAGGCCTCCCGCACCGCCTCCCGCACCGGCCCCGACGGCGAGCCGATCCTGCTCAAGGACCAGAACCGCCGCCGCTGGAACCGCATGCTCGTCGCCCGTGGCGTCGACGCCCTCGCCCGTGCCGACGCCACTGTCACCGGCGTCCCCGGCCCGTACGTCCTCCAGGCCACGATCGCCGCCTGTCACGCCCACGCCCACACCTACGAGGACACCGACTGGCAGGCCATCGCGACCCTGTACGGTCTGCTGGCCGTCCGCGCCCCCTCCCCGGTCGTCGAACTCAACCGCGCGGTGGCCGTGTCGATGGCGGACGGTCCGGCCCCGGCCCTGGAGATCGTCGACGCGCTGGCCGCCGAACCCGCCCTGCGGGACTACCACCTGCTGCCGAGCGTCCGGGGGGACCTGCTGGCACGGCTGGGCCGCACGGGGGAGGCACGCACGGAGTTCGCCCGGGCGGCCGCCCTGGCCCGCAACGAACGGGAACGACGGCTGCTACGACGACGAGCAGACAACCCCACACCCTGAACAGCGCCCCGAAGGGCCGGGGGAGCCGCGCGACCGGCCACGACGGACCCGCACGGCGGCCGCAGGCCCGCACTGCCGGAAGCGCCCCCCAAGGCCTGCCCTAGGCCGGACGGCCGATCAGCATCGTCGGCGCCCCCGCCACCCGGGTGAGGAACACCGTCGCCGCGTGCGGCCCCTGCGGCTTGACCTTGCGCCGCAGCTCCTCCGGTTCCACCGCCGACCCGCGCTTCTTGACGGTCAGCACCCCGACCTCCCGCTCCCGCAGCAGCGCCTTCAGCCGCTTGACGCTGAAGTGGAGCTGGTCGGTGATCTCGTACGCCGAGGCGTACACGGTCGGGCGCAGCTCGTCCGACGTCACGTACGCGATCGTCTCGTCGACGAGGCCGCCGCCGACCTCCTCGGCCACCTCGGCCACCAGATGGGCACGGATGACGGCGCCGTCGGGCTCGTACAAGTAGCGTCCGACGGAACGGACTCCGGGGTCGGGCAGGCCGCGGGAGAGCAGGGTGCGCGGGCCGGGCAGCAGGGTGGAGCGCACCGCCCCCGGGCTCGTCCCGAACCACAGCACCGCCTCCTTCACGTCCCCGCCGTCCGAGATCCACTCGGCCTCCGCCTCGGCGGGCACCGCCTCGTGCGGAATGCCGGGCGCGACCTTCAGCGCGGCACGCGGGGCCGCCAGGGCCGTCCGCACCGCCCAGGACAGCGGCGGCGAGTACGCCTCCGGATCGAAGATGCGTCCCCGCCCGCCCCGGCGCGCCGGGTCCACGAAGACGGCGTCGTACGACGACACGTCCACCTCCGTGACGTCCGCCTCCCGCACCTCGATCAGGTCGGCGAGTCCCAGCGCCTCGGCGTTCGCGCGCGCCACGGCCGCCGTCGTCGGGTCGCGGTCCACGGCCAGGACCCGGATGCCGGCGCGGGCCAGCGCGATCGCGTCCCCGCCGATGCCGCAGCACAGGTCCGCGACCGAGGTCACGCCGAGCTCCTCGAACCGCCGCGCGCGGTAGGCGGCCACCGTCGCCCGGGTGGACTGTTCGACCCCGTTGGGCGTGAAGAACATCCGCTCCGCGTCCTCGGCCGCGAACTTCGCCGCCGCCCGCTGCCGCAGCCGTGCCTGGCCGAGCGCCGCCGACACCAGGTCGGCGGGGTGCTCGCGGCGCAGCCGGGTGGCGACGGCGAGTTCGTCGGCCGGGGCGGTGTCGCGGACCTCGTGGAGGAGGGCGCGGCCTTCGGGCGTGAGGAGGGCGTCCAGGTCGTTCACCGGCTCATTGTGGGCCAGTCGGTGGACGGCGCGCCTCCGGTGGCGGTGTCGGGCCCGGCCGGCGGCCCTGGGCTGGGAGGATCCGGCAACATGCGAGTAGTCGTACAAGCTGAAAAAAATGCTTTTGTTCGGACTGTGAGAAGCCCCCGGACCTCCAGGGTCTCCCGCGCCTGCCGGGTCTCCCGGATCGGCGGTGTCGCCGCGCTCGCCGTCGCCGCCGTCGCCTCGGGCTGTGCGCAGGGCGGCGGGGCCGCCCAGGTACGCCCGGCCCCCGGACAGCAGGGGCTCCAGGCACCCCCGGCCCGCGCCCTCGACGCCTACGCGGGGCGGCTGCGCGCCGAGTACGCGGCACGGGCGGCCGCGGCCCGGCGCTGGGGCCTGGCCCGGGTCCCGCTGACACCCCCGGCGCCACCGGCGAGGAAGCCGCGGATCACCGCTCGCGCCGGCTTCGAGGTCGACGGCCGGCGGGAGCGGAACCTGCCCCCGGTCTTCACCACGATCCCCACCAGGAAGAGGATCGTCTTCCTCACCATCGACGACGGCGCCGAGAAGGACCCGGCGTTCCTGCGCATGATGAGCGAACTGAAGATCCCGTACACCGCCTTCCTCAGCGACTACCTGATCAGCGACGACTACGGCTACTTCAAGAAGATGCAGCGCAGCGGGGTGGTCCTGAACAACCACACCCTGCACCACCCCTACCTCCCCGGACTGTCGTACGAGGAACAGAAGCGCGAGATCTGCGGCATGCAGGACGTGATCGAACGTCACTACGGCAGGCGCCCGACCGTCTTCCGCCCGCCCTACGGCGACTACGACCGGGACACCCTGGCCGCCGCGAAGGCCTGCGGCATCAAGTACGCCCCGATCTGGGACGAGGAGGTCTTCGTCGACCACTGGGAGTACCGCGAGTGGGACCAGGACCTGCACCCCGGCGACATCGTCCTGACCCACTTCCGGGGCCGCTCCGACTGGCGGGGCACCATGCCCGACATGATCCGGCGGTTCCTCCGGAAGGTGACCGACAAGGGCTACGCGGTGGCCCGCCTGGAGGACTACCTGTGAGGCTGCGGGCGCTGACCGCGGGAGTGCTGGCGTCGGCCGTACTGCTGCTCACCGGCTGCGCCCAGTCCGTCGACCCGATCGAACGGCTGGGCAGGAAGGCGGCCCAGGGAGTGCGACCGCACGGCCCTGGCGCCCAACAGGCGTACCGCCACTGGGGTCTGTCGGCCCCGCTGGCCCAGGCCCCCCGGCGGGCGGCCCGGCCGCTCACCGCCACCGCACCGGGCCTGCCGACGGTGGTCGACCGGGTCAGGACCCACGACCGGGTCGTCTTCCTCACCTACGACGACGGCGCCGAACGCGACCCCCGGTTCGTCGACATGGTCCGCGAACTGCGGCTCCCGGTCAGCATGTTCCTCACCGACAGCGTCGCCGGACCGGGGTACGGCCACTTCGCCCGGCTGCGCTCGGTCGGCGCGAGCCTGCAGAACCACACCCTCGACCACCCGTCCCTGCGCGGACTGCCCTACGTCGGCCAGCGCGCGGAGATCTGCGGACAGCAGGAGAAGCTCAGGACCCGCTTCGGCCTGCGCCCGCGGCTGCTCCGGCCGCCCTACGGGACGTACGACCACGCCACCCTGCGGGCCGCCGCCCGGTGCGGTATCTCGACGCTGGTGCTGTGGCGGGTGTCGATGGGCGCGGCCGGCCTGACGTACACCAGGGGTTCGCACCGGCTGCTCCCCGGCGACATCGTGGCCGTCGGCCCGGACGAGACCCCGGGCCCGACCCTCAGGAAGCGCACCACCCACCTGCTGCGCCGGATCCAGGAACAGGGACTGACGGTGGCTCGCCTGGAGGACTACGTCTAGGACCTGTCCGGGGGACAGGCCTGGTCCGGCCGCGCGCGAACCGTCTCGTGCGCGGCCGACGGCATCACCGTCGATCCCCGCGCCGCCGCCGGCCGGGCGCGAAAAACCGCGCCGCGCCGTCCGCAATTGGCACTCCGCTTGACCGAGTGCTAATCGCGGTCATAGTCTCGGCTCTGGCACTCCCCCCTGGAGAGTGCCAACACGCGACGGGCAGGTCCGGCACCCGCGACGACGGATCCACCTGGTCGCCACCTCAGACAGTTAACCCCGTGAGATCTCCGAAGGGGGAGGTCGGATCGTGACGACCACCAGCTCCAAGGTTGCCATCAAGCCGCTCGAGGACCGCATTGTGGTCCAGCCGCTGGACGCCGAGCAGACCACGGCCTCTGGCCTGGTCATCCCGGACACCGCCAAGGAGAAGCCCCAGGAGGGCGTCGTCCTGGCCGTGGGCCCGGGCCGCTTCGAGAACGGCGAGCGTCTTCCGCTCGACGTCAAGACCGGCGACATCGTGCTGTACAGCAAGTACGGCGGCACCGAGGTGAAGTACAACGGCGAGGAGTACCTCGTCCTCTCGGCTCGCGACGTCCTCGCGATCATCGAGAAGTAGTCACCTCGCTTCCTCGCGAAGCACTTTGTTTTTGAACTGCGCCCCTGGCCCCCGCGACCATTAATCAGCCGGGCGTCGGGGGCGCAGTCGTTCACCCTGATTCACCTCGAGATTTCCGAGAGGGCAAACGCTCCCATGGCGAAGATCCTGAAGTTCGACGAGGACGCCCGTCGCGCCCTCGAGCGCGGCGTCAACAAGCTTGCCGACACGGTCAAGGTGACGATCGGCCCCAAGGGCCGCAACGTCGTCATCGACAAGAAGTTCGGCGCCCCGACCATCACCAACGACGGCGTGACCATCGCCCGTGAGGTGGAGATCGAGGACCCGTACGAGAACCTCGGCGCCCAGCTGGTGAAGGAGGTCGCCACCAAGACGAACGACGTCGCGGGTGACGGCACCACCACCGCCACGGTGCTCGCCCAGGCGCTCGTGCGCGAGGGCCTCAAGAACGTCGCCGCCGGTGCCTCCCCGGCCGCCCTGAAGAAGGGCATCGACGCCGCCGTCAAGGCCGTCTCCGACGAGCTGCTCGCCTCGGCCCGCCCGATCGACGAGAAGTCCGACATCGCCGCCGTGGCCGCGCTGTCCGCCCAGGACCAGCAGGTCGGCGAGCTCATCGCCGAGGCCATGGACAAGGTCGGCAAGGACGGTGTCATCACCGTCGAGGAGTCCAACACCTTCGGTCTGGAGCTGGACTTCACCGAGGGCATGGCCTTCGACAAGGGCTACCTGTCGCCGTACTTCGTGACGGACCAGGAGCGCATGGAGGCCGTCCTGGAGGACCCCTACATCCTCATCAACCAGGGCAAGGTCTCCTCCATCCAGGACCTGCTGCCGCTGCTGGAGAAGGTCATCCAGACCAACTCCTCCAAGCCGCTGCTGATCATCGCCGAGGACGTCGAGGGCGAGGCCCTGTCGACCCTGGTCGTCAACAAGATCCGCGGCACGTTCAACGCCGTCGCCATCAAGGCCCCCGGCTTCGGCGACCGCCGCAAGGCGATGCTGCAGGACATGGCGATCCTCACCGGCGCCACGGTCATCTCCGAGGAGGTCGGCCTCAAGCTCGACCAGGTCGGCATCGACGTGCTGGGCTCGGCCCGCCGCGTCACCATCACCAAGGACGACACCACGATCGTGGACGGCGCCGGCGAGACCGCCGACGTGCACGGCCGCGTCGCCCAGATCAAGGCCGAGATCGAGAACACCGACTCCGACTGGGACCGCGAGAAGCTCCAGGAGCGCCTCGCGAAGCTGGCCGGCGGCGTGTGCGTGATCAAGGTCGGCGCCGCCACCGAGGTGGAGCTGAAGGAGAAGAAGCACCGTCTGGAGGACGCCATCTCCGCGACCCGCGCCGCGGTCGAGGAGGGCATCGTCTCCGGTGGTGGCTCCGCGCTGGTCCACGCCGCCAAGGTCCTGGAGGGCAACCTCGACAAGACCGGCGACGAGGCCACCGGTGTCGCCGTGGTCCGCCGCGCGGTCGTCGAGCCGCTGCGCTGGATCGCCGAGAACGCCGGCCTGGAGGGCTACGTCATCACCTCCAAGGTCGCCGACCTCGACAAGGGCCAGGGCTTCAACGCCGCCACCGGCGAGTACGGCGACCTGGTCAAGGCCGGCGTCATCGACCCGGTGAAGGTCACCCGCTCCGCCCTGGAGAACGCCGCGTCCATCGCCTCCCTCCTCCTGACGACCGAGACCCTGGTCGTCGAGAAGAAGGAAGAGGAGGAGCCGGCCGCCGGCGGTCACGGCCACGGCCACTCCCACTGACGCACCCCGGTGACCCCGGCGGGTCCTGACCCGGCCCCGGCGGCCCCCGACAGGAACGCCGCCGGCCGACCAGGCCCGCCCACTCCGCCCCGCCCCGCCGCAACTCGTCGCGGCGGGGCGGAGTGCTGTCCGGCGGCACTCGCGACCTGGGCGGCACCGGATCCCGTACCGCCACCGAACGGCCCAGCGCGGCGGAAGCCCCCGTTCCCTGTGAGAGGGAACGGGGGCTTCGCCCCTCGCGGGTCCGTACGGAAACCGACGGCTCAGTTCTCCAGTGCGTCCAGCACTCCCAGCTGCGCCATCAGTCCGAGTCTGTCGTACTGCCACCAGCCCTCGACGAGCTTGCCGTCCTCGCCGCACCGGAAGACGGTCGTGCCCGTCATCGACACCCGCCGGCCGGTGGCCGGGATCCCCAGGAAGTCGCCGCGGTGCGTGCCGTGCCAGGTCCAGCGGGTGCAGACCCGGTCGTCCTGGCAGATCTGCTCGTCCACGGTGAACGCGAAGTCGAAGGCGCCCCGCCACATCTCGAACTCGCGCCGCATGTTGTCCAGCCCGAGCGTGTCCTGCTCGTTGGCTGGGTCGTGGTCGTGGTAGTGCTCCGCCATCATGCTGTTCAACGGAGGCAGTTCACCGGCGGTGGAGACCAGCTCGAAGAACCTGCGCGCGTTGGCCGCGTACAACTGCTCGTCGCGCACCACCTCGAGATCGGTGAAGGTCGGCATCCCGTCGCAGAGGGCGGCCATCTCCTGGAAGATCCGGTCGGTCTCGGGGAGATGCGAGTTGCGCATCGCGTCCTCGTACGAGGGGAACTCCACGATCTGTACGAAGTGCGCGTCGTCCGACCGGTCCTGGCCGATCAGATCGTGCGTCGCGCTCCGTCTGCCCTTGGTCTCCTCGACCCAGGTGTCCAGCAGCCGGTTCATCTCGTCGAACCGGCTCGTCCTGCACTCGATGAGCTGTACGAACGTCATGACGCCGCCTCCGGCCCCCCTGGGTCCGGTTCCCTCCGGCCATTCTCGCACCGGAGCGGCGGCGTCACCTGTCCGGCGCCGGCCGGGCCGCGCCGGCGCTCACTGGGGCCCGTACTTGCGCCCCGTCCGCGAGGTGACACCGCCCAGCAGCCCCCGCGGGGTCACCTTCACCAGGCCCATCAGCACCTTGTAGCGCGGATCGGGGACGGACAGGGTCTTCCCGCGCGCCAGATCGCCGAGGGCCGCCGCGACCAGCTTGTCGGCGTCCAGCCACATCCAGTCCGGGATGTTGTCCGTGCCCATCCCGGCCCGCTGGTGGAACTCGGTCCGCACGAATCCCGGGCACAGCGCCATCAGCCGTACGCCGCTGCCCGCCAGGTCCCGCGCGGCTCCCTGCGTGAACTGCACGACCCACGCCTTGGACGCCCCGTACGTGCCCCGGGGCACGAAGGCCGCGACCGAGGCGACGTTGACGACTCCGCCGCGACCGCGCTCGCGCATCCCGCCGGTCGCCGCGGCCGTCAGCCGCAGCACCGCCTCGCAGTGCACCTTGAGCATCTTCAGCTCGTCGGCCATCGACACGTCGAGGAAACGGCCCTTGTTGCCGAAGCCCGCGTTGTTGACCAGCAGGTCGACGGGGTTCCTGCGGTCGGCGAGCCGGTCCGCCACCAGGTCGATGCCGTCGTCCGACGCGAGGTCCGCCGTCAGCACCTCCGCCTCGATGCCGTGCCGGTCGTGCAGTTCGGTCGCCTGCTCCCGAAGCCGCTTGGTGTCGCGTGCCACCAGCACGAGGTTGTGCCCGTCCGCGGCCAGCCGCCGCGCGAACGCGGCACCGATGCCCGCCGTCGATCCCGTAATCAGAGCCGTTGTCATGGCCCAAGGGTAGTTACCCGGACGGTGTTGGTCCGCTCGGTGCGGCGGACATCGGGACGGCCGGGTCCGCCCGGCCCACGAGGCTTCCGGACGGTTCGCGTCCGCCGGGCTCACGAGGCTTCCGGACGGTCCGGGGCCGCCCGCCCCGCGCGGCCTCCCGGGGGTGTACGAGGCTTTTCCGGGGGCGCGTGACGACGGTTCAGGACCGCTGTTGTTCCACGTACTTCCGGGCCGCGGCCAGCGACTCCGGGTGCAGTGCCTCGCCGGCCGGGAGCAGTCGCGGCAGCAGTTCCCGTTCCGTCGTGGACGCCCGGAACTGGAGGGCCACGGTCACGTCGTGGTCCGGCCGGTGCACGATCTCGACCGGATCGCCCGCCCTGATCTCACCCGGCTCGATCACCCGGAGATAGGCGCCCGGGGCACCCTTATGCGTGAACCGCTTCACCCACCTCGACTCGCCCAGGTGGCCCTGGAAAGTGCGGCACGGGATCCGCCCGCAGGTCACCTCCAGCACCACCGCGCGCCCGACGCGCCAGCGCTCGCCGATCCGCGCGCCGGACACGTCGACCCCGAGGGTCGTGAGGTTCTCGCCGAACATGCCGTTGGCGAGCGTCCGGCCCAGTTCGCGTTCCCAGTCGTCGAGGTCCTCGCGCGCGACCGCGTACACGGCCTGGTCGTTGCCGCCGTGGTGCCGTCTGTCGCACACCGCGTCCCCGGCCAGCCCGCTCCCGCCGGTCCCCTTCGGCCCGGGGGCGGCCACCCGCACGGGTCCGTCGGCCGGCCGCTTGTCGATACCGGTCAGGCCCTCCGCCTGGTCCGTGTAGGGCACGGCCCGCGGGCGGCCGAGGTTCACCGAGAGAAGCTTCATGGATGCACGCTAATGGGTCCAGCCCCAAAGCGTCGACGCACTATTGGGCGCCGCATCCAAGAACCGCTTATGCTCGAAAGGTGATCGAGGCCCGTCATCTCCGCGTTCTGCGCGCCGTCGCCACCACCGGCTCCTTCTCCGCGGCGGGGCGCGAGCTGGGCTGCACCCAGCCCGCCGTCAGTCAGCAGATGAAGGCCCTGGAGGCGTCGGTCGGCACCCCGCTGCTCATCCGCAGCGGCCGTGAGATGCGCCTGACCCAGGCCGGCGAGGCCCTCGTCCGGCACGCGGCCGGCATCCTCGCCGGACTCACCGCCGCCGAGGAGGAGGTCGCCGCCATCGCCGGTCTGCGCGCGGGCCGGGTCCGGCTGGTCTCCTTCCCCAGCGGCAGCTCCGCCCTCGTGCCCGCGGCCCTCGCCGCCCTGCGCGCCGCGCACCCCGGCACCCGCGTCTCCCTGGAGGAGGCCGAGCCGCCCGAGTCGGTCGAGAAGCTCCGCGACGGCGACTGCGACGTGGCGCTCGCCTTCCGCTACGAGAGCGCGGCGGGCGCGGAGGAG
This sequence comes from Streptomyces sp. NPDC002265, assembly GCF_040296125.1. Taxonomy (NCBI): domain Bacteria; kingdom Bacillati; phylum Actinomycetota; class Actinomycetes; order Kitasatosporales; family Streptomycetaceae; genus Streptomyces; species Streptomyces sp. NPDC002265. The sequence goes on from NZ_JBEOWS010000110.1 coordinate 19,637, forward strand.
TGGGACGACCTCGTCGTACGCCCCCTGCTGACCGACCGCCTGGTGGGCCTGGTGCCCGAGAACCACCGGCTGGCCCGCGCGCAGTCCGTGGACATCGGCGAACTCGCCCGGGAGCCGTGGATCGCGGGCTGTCCGCGCTGTCGCGGGCAACTGGTCGAGGCGTGCGAGAGCGCGGGCTTCACCCCGCGCATCGACTTCGCCACCGACGACTACCCCGCGGTGGTCGGCCTGGTGGGTGCCGGTCTCGGCGTCGCCGTGCTGCCCCAGCTCGCGGTCGAGTCCGTACGTCCCAGAGGGGTGCGCACCGTGACGGTGGAGCCGGCGGTGCGGCGGAGGATCGTCGCGCTCACGCTGCCCGACCTGGCTCAGGTGCCGGCGGTGGCGGCGACGCTGGCGGAGCTGGAGCGCGCGGCCGTCCGCTGAGAAGCAGGGAGTGCGGGGGGTGTTCGATGAGACGCCGGAAGCGCCGGGGGTGTTCGCTGAGACGCCGGGAGTGTCGGGGGGCGTCCGCTGAGACGTCGGAAGCGTCGGGCGTCCGCTGAAATACCGAAGCGTTCGCCGAGGCTCCAGGCTTCGGAGGTGTCGGGCGTCCCGGGTTGCCGGGGCACCGCTCAACACGTACGCCGGGGGCGCGCACACAGCTCCCCGGTGGTGGCCGCACTGCTGCCGGGCCATGCCCGCATGTCCATGGCGTTCCGGCTATGGCGTCATGACGTCCGTGCGCCGGTCCGTACGTCAGTCCGTGTGTCAGTCCGTGCGTCGTTCGTGCGTTACGTCCAGACGTTTGTGAAGAAACGTTCCTTCAGGTGTTCGAGCCGCCGTCCATGCCGGTGGCCGACGCCGATACGAGCCGGTTGCGTGCCCGGCCCATGAGCTCTTCGCGTTCGTCCTCGGTCAATCCGCCCCACACGCCGTACGGCTCGCGCACCGCCAGTGCGTGCGCCGCGCACTGCGCGCGGACCGGGCACCTCATGCAGACCTCCTTGGCCGAGTTCTCACGAGCGCTCCGGGCCGCTCCGCGCTCGCCCTCCGGGTGGAAGAACAGCGAGCTGTCCACCCCGCGGCAGGCGGCGAGGAGCTGCCAGTCCCACAGGTCCGCGTTCGGTCCGGGAAGGCGGGAGAAATCTGCCATTGCGTGACCCCTTGCAGCCGTTCTGAGCGGATACGGTGCTCACGACCGTACATCTACGATCTAAGGAGATGAAAATATGACTCATTGCGAATCTAGCCGCGGACACCAACAGATGGGAAGAAATGGGTCTAAATGGGGCATGGCTTGTGATGAAAGACGGTAGGACCGCCGCGCGCGACTGCCCCGTGTCCGTCCCCTCACGTAGAGTGCCGAAGATGGCACAGAGCCCCGTAACTCTTTCGAGTGACCGTCGTTGAGAGTGCGGATGCGGTTGAGAACGCAAACGCTCGGGCAGGCGTCCGAGACGGTCGACCGCACAGGTGACGATTCGTAACAGCCTGGAGGCACAAGGTGACGCGCATCAGCTGCGGAGGGCGGCCATGACATCCGTCCTCGTCTGCGACGACTCCCCGCTTGCCCGAGAGGCGCTCCGCCGCGCGGTCGCGACCGTGCCCGGCGTCGAGCGCGTGACGACGGCGGCCAACGGCGAGGAAGTCCTCCGCCGCTGGGGGGCCGACCGCTCGGACCTGATTCTGATGGACGTACGCATGCCCGGCCTGGGCGGCGTCGAGACCGTACGGCGGCTGCTGTCCGCCGACCCCGGTGCGCGCATCATCATGCTCACCGTCGCCGAGGACCTGGACGGAGTCGCCCTCGCGGTGGCCGCCGGCGCCCGCGGCTATCTGCACAAGGACGCCTCGCGTGCCGAACTGCGCGCCACCGTCACGCAGGCCCTCGCCGACCCGACCTGGCGGCTCGCCCCGCGCCGGCTGCGCTCGGCCGAGATGGGTGCCGCGCCCACGCTCACCGCGCGTGAGATCCAGGTCCTGGAGGGCATGAGCCACGGCCGCTCCAACGCCGAGATCGGCCGGGAGCTGTTCCTCTCCGAGGACACCGTCAAGACGCACGCCCGACGCCTCTTCAAGAAGCTCGGCGCCTCGGACCGTGCGCACGCGGTGGCGCTCGGGTTCCGCTGGGGCCTGGTGCGCTAGGCGTGCCGGATGGACCGGGTGCGTCGTCGCGGGGGCAGCACAACCCGTAGGAAGTCCCAGGTGGTCCCCGCCTACCTCAAGGTGGGCGGGGGCGGCAACCGGGCACGCCGGATGCCCGCTGCCTGTTTCGCCGCGGATGCCGCATCCTTGAGGTGTGGAGTTCCTCGGGGACGAGTCGGTCGAGCGGAAGAGGAGGGCGCAGGAGATGAGTTCCGGCGCACCTGCTCATAACGCTTCGGTGCACAACGATGGACGCGGTGCCGCGGACCAATCGGCCGCAGGGCACCATGGTCCGATGCGTGAGGACGACGTGGCCACTGCCCCGGGGTCGATCGGTGCACTGGTCCACCGTGCCGTCGATGGGGACGATCAAGCCACGCACGACCTGCTCGCCCACGTCCATCCCCTGGCGATCCGGTACTGCCGGACCCGGCTGTCCCGGCTGCCGGGCGACGCACGCCACTTCGTGGAGGACCTGGCGCAGGAGGTCTGCGTCGCCGTCCTGCTCGCCCTGCCCCGCTACCGGGACACCGGCCGCCCCTTCGAGGCGTTCGTCTTCGCCATCGCCGCGCACAAGGTGGCCGATCTCCAGCGTGCCGCGATGCGCCACCCCGGTTCGACGGCCGTCCCGTCCGACGAGATGCCGGAACGCCCCGACGACTCGCTGGGTCCCGAGGAGCGGGCGCTGCTCAGCAGCGACGCGGAGTGGGCGAAGAAACTGCTGGCCAACCTTCCCGAGAACCAGCGTGAGCTGCTGTTGCTGCGGATCGCGGTGGGGCTGACGGCGGAGGAGACGGGCCAGATGTTGGGAATGTCACCCGGTGCGGTCCGGGTGGCTCAGCACCGGGCGCTCAGCCGGCTGCGGGCGCTCGCCGAGCAGTGAGCGGACCATGTCACCGGGCCGGATCGTCGGCAGGCGGCAGGGGACCGGTCCGGCCGCCGGAGCCCTCGGTCGCGCGCCGGACCTGGCCGTCCTGGCTCTCGGCCGCGCGCCGGACCTGAACGGGCGATCCCTCGTTCCCGTACGGGCTCCGATACGCGTTCTCGTACGAACATACGAAGCCCGGAGTCGCTCCGGACAGTGGAAACCGTGGAATGAGCGGCCCCTGCTTCCCGTTAGCATGGACATCCGCACCGATCAAGGCCATTTGGGGAAGGTGTCATGACTGCCAACGTCGACGGAGTGCCCGGAAAATTCGCGACACTCGGGCTGACCTACGACGACGTGCTGCTGCTGCCGGGTGCATCGGAAGTGCTCCCCAACGCGGTCGACACCTCGTCCCGCATCTCGCGCAACGTGCGCGTCAACATTCCGCTGCTCTCGGCCGCCATGGACAAGGTGACCGAGTCCCGCATGGCGATCGCGATGGCCCGCCTGGGCGGCGTCGGCGTGCTGCACCGCAACCTCTCCGTCGAGGACCAGGTGAACCAGGTCGACCTGGTCAAGCGGTCCGAGTCCGGCATGGTCACCGACCCCATCACGGTCCACCCGGAGGCGACGCTCGCCGACGCGGACGCGCTCTGCGCGAAGTTCCGCATCAGCGGTGTGCCCGTGACCGACCCGGCCGGCAAGCTCCTCGGCATCGTCACCAACCGCGACATGGCCTTCGAGTCCGACCGCAGCCGCCAGGTGCGCGAGGTCATGACGCCGATGCCGCTGGTCACCGGCAAGGTCGGCACCACCGGTGTCGAGGCCATGGAGCTGCTGCGCAAGCACAAGATCGAGAAGCTTCCGCTGGTCGACGACGACGGCGTCCTCAAGGGCCTCATCACGGTCAAGGACTTCGTCAAGGCCGAGAAGTACCCCAACGCCGCCAAGGACGCCGAGGGGCGCCTGCTCGTCGGTGCCGCAGTCGGTGCCAGCCCCGAGGCGCTGGAGCGCGCCCAGGCCCTCGCCGAGGCCGGCGTGGACTTCCTGGTCGTCGACACCTCGCACGGCCACAACAGCAACGCCCTCAGCTGGATGGCCAAGATCAAGTCGAGCGTCCCGGTCGACGTGATCGGCGGCAACGTCGCCACCCGCGACGGCGCGCAGGCGCTGATCGACGCCGGTGTCGACGGCATCAAGGTGGGCGTGGGCCCCGGTTCCATCTGCACCACCCGCGTGGTCGCCGGCATCGGCGTCCCGCAGGTCACCGCCATCTACGAGGCGTCCCTCGCCGCCCGCGCGGCCGGCGTCCCGCTGATCGGTGACGGCGGCCTGCAGTACTCCGGCGACATCGGCAAGGCGCTCGCCGCCGGTGCCGACACGGTGATGCTGGGCAGCCTGCTGGCCGGCTGCGAGGAGTCGCCGGGCGAGCTGCTCTTCATCAACGGCAAGCAGTTCAAGTCGTACCGCGGCATGGGCTCGCTCGGTGCCATGCAGTCCCGCGGCCAGGGCCGTTCCTACTCCAAGGACCGCTACTTCCAGGCCGAGGTCGCCTCCGACGACAAGCTCGTGCCCGAGGGCGTCGAGGGCCAGGTGCCCTACCGCGGCCCGCTCGCGAACGTGCTGCACCAGCTCGTCGGCGGCCTGCGCCAGACCATGGGTTACGTGGGCGCCGCCACCATCGAGGAGATGGAGTCCAAGGGCCGCTTCGTGCGGATCACCTCCGCGGGCCTCAAGGAGAGCCACCCGCACGACATCCAGATGACGGTCGAGGCACCCAACTACAGCCGCAGCAAGTGACCCGCACGCGCGCGTGATCCCGTACCGGGGCACGCGCGCGTGAGGTCGTAGGAGAACACGCACCAGGTCAGGTACGGCCGTCGTACGTGACACCGCGTCCGAGGCGCGGACGAGGGCGGCTCCGGGGCTCCGGGGCCGCCCTCGGCGTGCCCGTCGGCGATACTGGTAGACGCTGAAACGCAGAGGGAAAGGCCACAGACGTGACTGAGATCGAGATCGGGCGCGGCAAGCGCGGCCGCCGGGCGTACGCCTTCGACGACATCGCCGTCGTCCCCAGCCGCCGTACGCGGGACCCGAAGGAGGTCTCGATCGCCTGGCAGATCGACGCCTACCGCTTCGAGCTGCCCTTCCTGGCCGCCCCCATGGACTCGGTCGTCTCCCCGGCCACCGCGATCCGTATCGGTGAGCTGGGCGGCCTGGGCGTGCTGAACCTCGAGGGCCTGTGGACGCGGTACGAGGACCCGCAGCCGCTGCTCGACGAGATCGTCGGGCTGGACGACGACACCGCCACCCGGCGCCTCCAGGAGATCTACGCGGCTCCCATCAAGGAGGAGCTGATCGGGCAGCGCATCAAGGAGGTGCGCGACTCCGGCGTGGTCACGGCGGCGGCGCTCTCCCCGCAGCGCACGGCCCAGTTCTCCAAGGCGGTCGTCGACGCGGGCGTGGACATCTTCGTCATCCGCGGTACGACCGTGTCGGCGGAGCACGTCTCCGGCTCGCACGAGCCGCTGAACCTGAAGCAGTTCATCTACGAGCTCGACGTCCCGGTGATCGTCGGTGGCTGCGCCACGTACACCGCGGCCCTGCACCTGATGCGCACCGGCGCGGCCGGTGTGCTGGTCGGCTTCGGCGGCGGCGCCGCGCACACCACCCGCAACGTGCTGGGCATCCAGGTCCCGATGGCCACGGCCGTCGCCGACGTGGCGGCCGCCCGCCGCGACTACATGGACGAGTCCGGCGGCCGGTACGTGCACGTGATCGCGGACGGCGGGGTCGGCTGGTCCGGCGACCTGCCCAAGGCGATCGCCTGCGGCGCCGACTCCGTGATGATGGGCTCCCCGCTCGCCCGTGCCACGGACGCGCCCGGCAAGGGCCACCACTGGGGCATGGAGGCCGTCAACGAGGAGCTGCCGCGGGGCAAGAAGGTCGACCTCGGCACGGTCGGCACGCTGGAGGAGGTCCTCACCGGCCCCTCGCACACCCCGGACGGCTCGATGAACCTCTTCGGCGCCCTGCGCCGGGCCATGGCCACCACCGGCTACAGCGAGCTCAAGGAGTTCCAGCGCGTCGAGGTGACGGTGGCGGACTCGCAGCACAAGCGGTAGTCCGCACGGCCGCAGCGGCCGTACGCCCTTACGGGAGAAGGGCCCGCCCCACCACTCGGTTGGGGCGGGCCCTTCACCCGGAAAGCGGTCGTGGTGATAGATCGGAAGAGCGTCGTGGATGGGAAGAGTTTGGGTTGTGTTTTGTA
>NZ_JBEOWS010000111.1:0-25794 GCF_040296125.1 Streptomyces sp. NPDC002265
ACCGTGCCCGGCGCCGCCCCGGCCCCCCCCCCCCGGGGGCCCCCCCCCCCGGCACCTGGACACCTGCCCGCCGCCGCGCGCGCCGGCCTGGGGGGATGCCTCCGGGCCGGAACAGCATGCGCCCCGAGGCGCACAGGAATCCCAAGCTGCCGGCGATTTCGAAGCATGAGAGCCCCCGCCCGCGTGTACTGGCCGGCTTCGGCACGGCCGGTACGGTGAGCGGCTCTGCGGAGCACGACACGGTGGGCACGGAAGCGCTCCTCCCGCCGAGGTCGCTCCCGTCCGGGTTCGCCGGGTTATTACTTGCCTCCCCCAAAACAGGAGCATATGCTCATATCTATGGGCCGGCAGCGTTTGCAGCCGATCAGGCCCACCCGCGATCCGGCCCGCGGCCGGACCTTCGAAGGAGCGCAAGACGTGCCGAACGCAGAAGACGACGACTCCACTCGCCAGGGCCTGAGCTACTACCCGTGGTGGCTGGACAGCCTGGCCGACGACGTCACCCTCGAAGGCGGGGCGATGAACGGCACCGCGCGCGGCGCGGAAGCGGTGCGCGCGGTCGTGGTGAAGGCCCGGGAACTGTACGAGTTCCAGGACTTCAGCTACGCCGGCGACTTCGGCGACAGCGGCTTCCTGGAGATCTACGAGTCATCGATCCAGGGCGAACCCCTGAAGGTTGTCGTCACGGTCACCCGGAACGCCGCGGGGCAGGCCCAGAACCTCGCGGTGCTCCACCGGCCGCGCAGCTCGCTGCTGCTCTTCTCTCGCCTGATGCACGAGAAGTTCGCAGGCACCCCACTCGCCGAGCACTTCCTCGCCGACGAATCCTGAACACAATGATCAGCCGGCCCAGGGTTCTCTCGACGGTCCACCGTCTCGACAGGACGGCAAATCCTCTGGCGGCGGGGTCACGGCGGACGAAGTGCATGTCGACGCCGAGCGTCACGTCGTGTTCGAAGAGGTGCTGGCGACAGCCACCGCCGACCCAGGTCTTGCGGACAGTGGGATGCTCGGCAGCCACCTCCTCGATGAGGCCATCACCGAGGGTCACGCAAGGGTGACATCGCCCGGACGCAGAGGCGTGTCCGCATGTTCGCCCCGAGTCCGGCGAGCGCCACCCGCACAGCCGGCGCCGGGAGCCGCCTCGCCCTTCACATCTAGGAGTACATGCTCGTATCATGGATGTGCAAGCTCTGGAGGAAACGATGACCACGACCCCGGCCGACCTCGACCCGTGCAACAACCTGGCCCTGCGCAGGGCGTCCCGGTACCTCGGCGCGACCTACGACAAGGCCCTGGCCTCGGTCGGTCTTCGCGGGACGCAGTTCAGCATCCTGCAGAAGCTCAGTGTCCACGGCGAGATGACGATCACCAGCCTTGCCGACGTGATCGCCATGGATCGCACGACGCTGGCCTCGAACCTCAAGCCGCTCGCGCGCGAGGGCCTGGTGACCGTCGAACCCTCGGCAACCGACCGCCGCGCACGGCTCGTCACGCTCACACCGGAGGGCCTGTCACGGCTGAAGGCCGCGATGCCCCTGTGGCGAGCCGTGCAGTCCCGGTTCGAGAAGAGCTTCGGCACCGATGAGGCGGCCCGCCTGCGCTCCTCCCTCGAAGCCGTCCTCCAGACCGGCTTCGACCCCTGGGCCGAATAGGTTCGGGGCGCCGGCGGCGCCCGGACGTCACCTGCGCGGACGGCGGTACCGCCAGTCCGACGCCGGGCCGGCCAGCGTCGCACCGACTCCGACGGTCGAGGACAGCAACAAACCCAGCATTACCTCGTGCACGAGTAAGGATGGCGAGCGCAGTCTGCCGCAAAGGTTTTATGGAAGCCGGACCCCGCCACCGACAACCCCGAAACCGCCCGCCGGCCCCGCCCTCGCCAGACCCCGCCGGCGCGCCGGCGGCCGGGAGTCCGCCCCGCCCCCTGCGCAGCCGGCAGGCCGCGAGCAGCCGTCGCAGCCGGGCACCCGGCACAGCTCCCCACGCCCACCCGCCCTCTCGACGCACCGGCTCGCAGAGACCAGCGCAGGAGCGGTTGCGGCTCCAGGCTGTGGAGCGCTTCGAGTGCGGGCAGAAGAACGTGGAGGTTGCCACCGCCTTGCGGATCAGCGTGCGGTCGGTCGAGCGGTGGCGCCGGGCCTGGCGCGAGGGCGGCGAGGCTGGGGTCCTGCCGAAAGGCCCGCCGGGAGGACCTCGGCTCAGTGAGATCCAGATCGCCGAGCTGGAAAGGGAGTTGGAGCGCGGCCCACTGGCACACGGTTGGGCGGACCATCGGTGGACACCGGCACGGATCAAAACGCTGATCGGCTGACTGTGCCACGTCTCCTACACGGTGGAGGGCACCTGGCAGCTGCTGAAGCAGTACGGCTGGCGAGGACGAAGCCGGACAGTCACTGGGCTCTGCCAAGATTTCCGTGAACGGGCAGATGTCTCAGCGCGCCGGTGACGCTCCGTCACCCGAGCCGCAGTACTCGCTCTTGCCGGCCTGACAGCGGTACATGGGTGCTTCAGACTTCCGTCGACACCGGCCTTTCGAAGAACGTCTCCAGGACCACCGTCGCCTGGGTGCCGCTGACGCCTTCGATCTCGTACAACCGCCGCAGTACGTCCTGGAGTTGTTCGGTCGTCCCGGTCCTGACCTTGACCAGGACCGATGCGCTGCCCGCGATGATGTGGGCCTCCTGCAGCTCGGGGATCGCCGCGAAGGACTCGCCGACGTCGCCCATCCATGCGGATGAGTCGACCATGACGAAGGCCAGCACGCCGCCGCCGACCGCGGCGGGGTCCACCTCGACCGTCGTACGGCGGATCACCCCCGACTCACGCAGCTTGCGCACTCGTTCGTGGGCCGCGCCCGCGGAGAGTCCGACGGCCTTGCCCAGGACGGCGTACGCCTGGGTGGCGTCCTCCTGCAGCAGGTTCAGCAGCTTCCGGTCCACATCGTCCATGACACCCTCCCCTAAACCAGTTCCATCCAATGCCTTGCATTGACCATACGTCATCCTGCAATACTCGGCTTGATCAGGATGCTGTTCGGCGCTTGAAACTCGGAACGACTGAAGGAGAACGGACATGGCCACCGGCCGCCCCGCGCTTTACGAAGTACTCGACGACAGGTTCCGTACGGAGAAGTGCACCGCGGGTGATCTGCAACTGGAGACGCTCCACGTGGGCTCCCGCTGGGCGGAGGGGCCGCTGTACATACCGGCCTGGCGCCAGCTGATCTGGAGCGACATCCCCAACGACCGGATGCTGCGCTGGGATGAAGCGACCGGAGCGGTCAGCCTCTTCCGCTCGCCCGCGGGGCACTCCAACGGCAACACCCTGGACCGCGAGGGCCGTCTGATCACCTGTGAGCAGGGCAATCGCCGGGTCACCCGCACCGAGCACGACGGCTCGCTCACCGTGCTCGCCGACCGCTACCGGGGCAAGCGGCTCAACAGCCCCAACGACGCAGCCGTGAAGTCCGACGGCTCGGTCTGGTTCTCGGACCCGGACTTCGGAATCACCAGCGACTACGAAGGCGTGCGCGGCGAGAGCGAGGTCGGCGCCAACAACGTCTACCGCATCGATCCCGCTACCGGCGAGGTGCAACTGGTCGCCGACTGCTTCGGCGCGCCCAACGGCCTGGTCTTCTCGGCCGACGAGAGCGAGCTGTACGTCTCCGACACCCGGGCAGGCTTCATCCGGGTCTTCGACGTGCGCGATGACGGCACGCTGTCCGAAGGCAAGATCTTCGCCGACGCGGGGGCCCGTAAGGAGGCCCGCTTCGACAACCTCCGCTTCGACGACCGGGGCCACCTCTGGGCCGCGGCCATGGACGACGGAGTGCACTGCTACGCCCCGGACGGAACCCTGCTCGGCCGCATCCTGGTGCCCAACACGGTCTCCAACATCCGCTTCGGCGGCCAGAGACGGAACCGCCTCTTCATCACGGCGAACGACACGCTCTACTCGCTGGTCATGGGGGTCACGGCGGCACCGATGTCGCTGTGAACCCCAAGCCGTCGAGCCGGTAGCCGAGATGCCCGTGCAGCTTTGCCGCCTGCTCGATGAGACACGCAGGAGGGCTTCGGTCGACGTCGTACGAGTCACGGAAAACGTCGGCCGGACAGGAGACCCCGGCGTTGTTCACGGCCACTGCCGAGCACACGCACGACGGGGCGAACCCGAGGACATCCGCGGCCAGCGGGAATCGCCCCGAAGCCAAGCGCCACACCCAGGCCGTCCTCGCACCGGCGACATGGACGAGGGGACCAGCCTGCCCGACGAAACAGCCGCAGATGACCTGTGGGAGCGGGTGGCTCCGCTGCTGCCGCCCGCTCCCGAACGGCGCCGTCGCCACCCGGGTCGACTTCGGGTTCCGGACCGAGTGGCCCTCGCGGGCGTCATGTACGTGCTGCGGACCGGTGTCGCCTGGCGCGATGTTCCGGCCGAGACCGTGGGCTGCTCCGGGGTGACGGCCTGGCGCCGGCTGCGAGACTGGACCGAGGCTGGCGTCTGGCCGCGTCTGCATGCCGCCCTGCCGGCCGAGCTACGCCGCGCTGACCTTCTGGGCCTGGACGACTGCGCCGTGGACGGGTCGCATGTCCGGGCACTGAAAGGAGGGCACGTCGGTCCCTCGCCCGTGGACCGTGCCCGTCCCGGCCCCAAACACCATCTGATCGTCGACCGCCACGGCACACCGCTTGCCGTCACGCTCACCGGCGGGAATCGACATGACGTCACCCAGTTGCTGCCGCTGCTGGACGCCGTCCCGGCGATTCGGGGCCTGCGAGGACACCCCCGCCGCAAGCCCCGGCGTCTGTATGCCGACAGGGGCTACGACTTCGACAGGTACCGTCATCTGTTGTGAAAGCGCGGCATCAAGCCGATGATCGCCCGACGTGGGGTCGCACACGGCTCCGGACCGGGAAAGGTGCGCTGGGTCGTCGAGCGCGCCTTTGCCCGGCTGCACCGGTTCAAGCGGCTCCGCATCCGCTACGAACGACGCGCGGATCTGCACCGGGGCCTGCTCGAACCGGCCTGCAGTCTCATATGCCTTCGCCGTCTCCGAACTGCCTTCTGAAAGACCGCTGACAGGCAACATGCCGGAGGCGGTGGTAGGCGGCAAAGTCGGTTCCTGCCTTTGAGGGGGCTCAACTCAGGAGAGGTCGCGAGTGATGTTCACCGAACCGCCCGTCCGACGCCTCCGTGAGCGTGAGAGTTCCATCCTCCTCCTCGAAGACTCTCACCAAGATCCCGCCGTCGTCCTCGCCGGGAAACACAAGGGAGAAGTGAGGGTCCATCTCCATGAGGAAGTCCCAGCCCTCGCGCCGGGTCGTGTCGAGGGCGTTGGAATGCCGGCCGGTTGCCCGCCACGCGCCGACCGTGTCGACAGTGACAGTGACGTCGATGTCGTACTTCTCAAGGAACGTCGCGTGATTGGCCCACCATTCGAGGCGGGCCTGACCCGCGAATCGATCCATGAGCACACTATGCACGGTGCTCAGGCCGGACGGGCGAGTCTGTGCGGCTGCCAGCCGCCCGCCGTGGGACAGAGCTGCATGGGGCAGACGGACAGACCCTCGCCTCAACCGGCGGCACCGCATACGCCTTCGCCGCCTCCGGATCTCATTCTGAAACCATCAGTTAACGCGACGTGGCGGGAGGACTCAGCAGCGTCGTCAGCGCCTTGTCCACGGCCGCCTTGATCTGCGCCGAGTCGATCATGGTGTTGAGGGAGAAGGTGACCTGGCGGCTGTGGTCGGCGGTGATGTAGCTGTAGGTGGTGTATCCCAGGGTTCCGCCGGTATGACCGTAAGCCGTGCCGTACGCCGGGTTGGTGACACGGTCGAGCCCGAGTCCGTAGGGCGGCTGACCCTGCAACGGCTTGACGTCCTGCATGGCGTGGAGCAGGGCCGGGGGCAGCAGCTTTCCGCCGATGAGTGCACTGAAGAAGCGGTTCAGGTCATGGGTGGTGGAGATCAGCGAACCAGCCGTCCACGCCGCCGACATGTTCTCCTCGGTGACATCGGTGAATGGGGAGCCCGGGCCGTTCATGCGTATGTAGCCGCGGGCGTGCGGGCCGGGAATCCGGACGGAGTTGTCCGGGAAGGACGTGTGGTGCATTCCGAGGGGTTTGATGAGCCGGTTGGTGATCTCCTGCTCGGCGCTCTTGCCGGTGACCTTCTCGATCAGCATGCCGAGCACGATGTAGTTGGTGTTGGAGTAGTGGCCGGAGGTGCCCGGAGCGAAGTAGGGGGCGTGCCGGAAGGCTTCGGCGAGCAGTTCCTTCGGCGTCCAGGTGCGGAACCGGGACGTGTACATCTGTTCCAGGCTGCCGCCCCAGAGGGAGTCGGTGTAGTTGAACAGTCCGCTGCGATGGCTGAGCAGCTGCCGGACGGTGATGTGCTGTCCGCCCGGCACCAGGCCGGGAAGGTAGTGCTCGATGGGTGCGTCCAGGCGCACCTTCTTCTCGGCCACGAGCTGCAGCACGGTAGTGGCGACGAACGTCTTGGTGTTGCTTCCGACGCGGAAGCGTCCGTCGGCGGCGGGAAGTTGGCGGTGGTGCAGGTCGCCTCTGCCGCTGGTGCCGGTCCATGTGCCGTGGGAGTCGTGTACCTCGGCGATGACGCCGGGCACGCCCGCGGTGACGAGGTCGTCCAGGGCCTTGTGCCACGCGGCGTGATCGGTCGCGCCGGGCCGGTGAGCGGCGGCACTGTGCGTGGTGGCGGCCGCGGGAGGGGCCGGGTCGGCGAAGGCGGGCACAGCCGCGGTGATGGCCAGGGCACCCGACAACACGGTGGTGGCGGCAAGCAGGGGAAGGCGCATGAAGAAGCCTCTCGCGTAGAGGGGTGGTCCGGTTCACGGTTCGCACGCGCCGCCGCGCCCGCCCCGGAGCCGGCGGAGACCGGCTGATCACCAGGTCTCCCGCCCGGACGGCGGACGCCACCAACGGGGAAGCGGCGCACCATCCAGCCTCGTTGGCAGGTGCCGTGGTCGCCTCGGCCGCGTGGCCGAGGTTGCGTCTCCCCCCAACGGATGAGCGCGCCGCGGTGGCGGTTCCTACGGCGCACCGGGTATCCGTCACTCGTGGGCTGGGATGTCGGCCGGGCCGTACCACGAGGTCCCGATGTGTGGCAGGTGTGACCGCTTCGGGCAGCGACCGTGCTGGGTCCGCGAGCTAGATTCGGCGGTACACCGTTCTGGGGCGATACCGGCCGATAGGGCCGGCTCCGTGGGTCGGGGGCGGACGTATCGACGACTGCCCGACCTCGGCCGCCCCTGAGACGCCGCCCGCCTGCCGGGGTTCTCCTCGTCAGAGGCAGGCAAGGCAAATACCCCCTCCTAGCGGGACGTCGTCGCACTGGACGTCGTCAGCACCGTACGTACGAAGGACCGTTATGCCAGCCGTGACCGTCGAGGATCTCCTGGTCCTCCCCCGCCTGCCGCGCCCTGACGCGACCGCCACCGACCGCCCTGTCCGCCACGTGGTCACCGCACCCCAGCAGCGGGAGGGGGCCGGCTTTCTGGTGCGCCGCCCGTTCCCGAGTGCCGCTTTGACCGATGCGGACCCGTTCTTGCTGCTCGACCACGTCGGTGAGACCGTCTATCAGCCGCATGAGGCCAAGGGCGCCCCCTGGCACCCGCACCGCGGGTTCGAAACGGTCACCTACGTCATCGACGGCACGGTGGTGCACCACGATTCCAACGGTGGCGGAGGCGTGATATCGGACGGGGACACGCAATGGATGACCGCAGGGTCGGGGATCCTGCACGACGAGGTCCCCAGCGAGGAGGTCCTGGCCAAGGGCGGCCTCGGCCACGGCATCCAGCTGTGGGTGAACCTGCCCCGCACCCACAAGTGGGCGCAGCCGCGCTACCAGGACGTCCGGGCGGACAAGCTGCGGCTGCTCACCTCCGATGACGGCGGGGCGCTGGTACGCCTGATCGCCGGTGGGCTTGGCGGCTACCAGGGACCGGGCGTGACCTACACCCCGATCGTCTATGCGCACGCGAGTCTGCTTCCCCAGGCGCAGTTGCGGACCGGGTGGGATCCGCGGTTCAGCGCGATGGTCTACGTCCTGCAGGGAGCGGGGAGCGTGGGCGCCGACAGGCGCCCCGTCGGGGAGGGGCAACTGGCGGTGTTCGGTGGCGGCGATGTCCTGACCGTCCAGGCGGGGGCCCATCAGCGTGGCCGCACCGGCCGCTTCGAGGTGCTGCTGCTGGGCGGCGTGCCGCTGCAGGAGCCGATCGCCCGCTATGGCCCGTTCGTGATGAACACCGAGGCGGAGATCCGGCAGGCCCTCGAGGACTACCAGCGGGGCAGGATGGGGCACATTCCCGCAGCCCACCTGGAGGGAACAACATGAGGGTGCCGCAGGGCCGGTGAGCTCGCCCCCGTACCGGGCAGGGGCGGGCGACGGCGTGCACGGGCCAAGGGTCCGGTGCGGGCGCTGTCGTTCGTCGCGGGCGCGGCGGCGCCCGCTGAGGTGAGGGAACAGGCGGGCAGCGCTGGGGATGTTGCCGCTGTCAGCGGGAGCGGACTTGCCATCCGCCCGGGCCTAAAAGCCCGGGATTCCCGCCTGCTCCCACACAAGCCGTGTGGGTCGCTTCGAGTGGGTTCCAGCTTCGCTGCGCTGTGCGGGCAGGGGTGCCCGTCTTACCTGCGCTCCACAGGCTGACACCGCCAGTCCGGCGGCCTTGGCGACGTTGACCGGCATGGTGCCGCTCCTTCTTTCCCGGGCCGGCGTGCCGCAGGCCCCTTGGGGTGTGCGGTGAGCCTGGAGGGCGGCGCTGCAGCCGGATTGCACTGCGCGGCCCGGGAAGGGTGGGGCGCCGGCCGTGCAAGAGCGGTGCAAGGCGCCGCGCCGGTGCGGGTGGCCCGTCTTTGTCCCGGGCGGCCGTGGCCTGATCCGTGGGCGACGTGGCCGTGCCCGCGGGCATGCCGCCGGCCGGGACGCGGGTTGTCCTCGTACAACCGCCCTTCCCGGGCGGCCCGGTGTCCTCGTGGAAGCGGGCCGGCGCGGGGCTGTGAACGGGGCGCGGAGATTGACCGGCGGGTGGGCACGTGCCCAGGCCGGGTGTCCCGTCGGTACGCGTGTGATCACGCGGTGATCAGGAGGATGTTGTGCAAAAGCAGAGCCGGCGCAGCCTGGGCCGGCACAACTGGGGTGCGTGGCTGAGCGAGTTCGCCGCGACCGCGATCCTGCTGCTGGTGATGGTCACCCTGTTCCGGCACCTGTTCGGCGCCGGGGGTGTCCTGGCACGCGTACTTCCCTCGCAGGAGGGCCGGCTGGTTGCGGACGCCATGGTCAGCGGGACCACCGTCGGCCTGCTGATCATCTCGCCGTTCGGGCGGCGTTCGGGCGGCCACATGAACCCGGCCGTCTCGCTGGCGTCTTGGCTGATGGGTGCCCTGCCCGGGCGGGATGCGGCAGCCTATGCCGCAGCCCAACTCGCCGGTTCGGTCACGGGGGTGGCGGTGGGCCGGTTGGTGTGGGGTGCACAGACGGCCCAGCCCGCGGTCGGCTACGCCGTCATCCGGGCCTCCGACCGCATCCCTTGGCCAGCGGTGTTCGCCTCCGAGGCGGCGGCGACCGCCGTGATGCTCGCCGCGGTGACCTTCGTGGCGGCCCGACCCCGCCTGGCCTCCACGCTGCCGGCGGTCGCCGGGTCGGTGATCGCCGCGCTGATCCTGCTGGTCGGCCGATGGATGGGCGGAAGTTTCAACCCGGCCCGGCAGTTCGGGCCGGAGCTGTTCTCCCACGACCTGGCGTGGCTGTGGGTGTACCTGATCGCCCCGCTGGTGGGTGGTGGGCTCTTCGGCCTGGTGCGCAGGCGCCTGCCGCACGCGCCCCTGCTGCCCGTCTCACCGCCACCAGCCCCCGGCGGCGGCGTGCCCGCGGTGAGCGGCTCGACGGCCCGATGACTGCCCGTCGCGCGCGGACTGGGCGGATGGCCCGATCCGTCGCGCGCGGGCTTGAGCAATGGCCCGATCTGTGGGCAGCACGGCCCGCGGGCTGGACATGGCCGCCCCCGCAGCACGGGTTGAAGGTCCGTGAAGGCGCTGATCAAGCGCCGTGATCCTGACATCCGGATCGTTCGAGAAAGGCACTGTGATGATCGACTCGACTGCCTGGGAGCGTGTGCGATGACCGCCTCACCGTCTCTGGCCGCCAAGCATCGGCCGGAGTTCCTGGTTGCGCTGGCGTTGGCGGCGGGCCCGGTGGTGGCACTGGGCTTCACCCGGTTCGCCTACGCGCTGCTGCTGCCGGCCATGCGCGAGAAGCTGCACTGGAGCTACGCGGCGGCCGGCGGGATGAACACCGCCAACGCGCTGGGCTACATCATCGGAGCCGCCACCGCCGCCTGGTGGTCGCGCCGCTTCGGTTCCGGGAAGGCGTTCGTGTGGGGCATCGTCATCAGTGCGCTCGCGCTGCTCGCCTCCGGGGCGACCGACAACTTCGCCGGCCTGACCGTGCTGCGATTCATCGGCGGCCTGAGCACCGCGGTGACCTTCGTGGTCGGTTCGGCGCTCGCCTCCCGCGTCCACAGCGGCGGCCAACAGGCCCGCTCAGCCTCGCTGGTCGGGATGTACATGGCCGGTGTCGGCATCGGCGTGGTGCTCTCCGGCGTGGTCGTCCCCGCGGCCCTCACCGCCTGGGGCGTGTCCGGCTGGCAGGCCGGGTGGCTGCTGATGGGTCTGCTCGCCCTCCTCGCCATCGGACCGGCCGCCTGGGCCGCACGCCAGGTACCCGAGCAGGCCACCGGCGGCGCCGCCCACGGCGGCCGCGCCGGCCTCAAGCCGCTGACGCCCCTGTTCATCTGGTACGTGCTGTTCGGCGCCGGCTACGTGTCCTACATGACCTTCGTCATCGCCCTGCTGCACAGCCAGGGCATGAAGGTCTGGGGCACCGGCACCTTCTTCATCGTGCTGGGCGTGGCCTCCGCGGCGGCGACGCTGCTGGTGTGGGGCCGGCTGATCGGCCGGCTGCGCGGCGGCACGGCCCCCGCGCTGGTCTCGGCCGTCGTGCTGATCGGAGTGCTGCCCGTACTGCTGTGGCACGGGATGGGCGCCGCGATCGCCTCGGCGATCATCTTCGGCGGGACGTTCATGGCCGGACCCACCGCCGTGACCGTCCTGGCCCGCCGGATGCTGCCCGCACACGCCTGGACCCTGGGCATCGCCCTGCTGACGGTCGCCTTCAGCGTCGGCCAGGCCGTCGGCCCCCTGGTCTCCGGCCTGCTGTCCGACTCCTCCGGAGGCATCGCCAAGGGCCTGTGGCTGTCCGTCGTACTGCTGGCCGTCTCCGCCGCCGTCGCCCTCCTCCAGCGCGAGCGGACCGCAGAGCACCACCACCAGGACGCGCCGGCCACCGCCCCCGCCCCGAGCGCCGTCCAGCGCTGAGTCCACCCCCTTCAAGGAGCAAAACCCCATGTTTCACCACATCCTGGTCGCCGTCGACGACAGCCCGGCCTCGCACAGCGCGATCCGCACCACCGCCGAACTGGCCCTCCTGAGCGGCGCGCAGGTCCGTGTGCTGCACATCGACACCTCCGAGGTGGTGTACGACACCGTCGTCGGCCTGGAGGACGACGCAGCCGCCCACCGGGTCCTGGACTCGGCCGTCGCAACCCTGCGGCAGGCCGGCATCCAGGCCGACGGCAAACTGCTGGACGGGCTGGTGTCCGATGTGGCGCAGGCCGTGCGGGAGGCCGCCGAGGACTTCGACGCCGACCTGATCGTCGTCGGCCCGCACCACCGCAGTCGCCTCGCCAGCTGGTTCTCCCCCAGCGTCAGCATCGCTCTCGCCCACGACAGCCGCACCGCCGTGCTCCTGGCTCCCGGGCAGGACTGAAATGTCCCACCGCACGGTACACATCACCGAACAGGCAGGCCCGGCCCGCCTCATCACGGTCGGACCCCACCCTCCGATCGCCGACGGACCCGCCCCCGCCGGCAACGACACCGGGCCCGACCCACCGAGCTGCTGCTCGCAGCGTCGGGCGCCTGCACCTCGATAATCATGAGGATGTACACCGGCCGCCACGCCTGGCCCCTGCGCGGCGTGCAGGTCCGGTTGCGACTGGAGCAGGACGGCGAGTCGGCCATCGTCCAAAAGATCTGTCTGGACGACGACCAGCGGCGCAGGCCCGTGGCCGTGGCCGACCGCTGTCCCGTCCACCGGCTGCTGAGCGCCCCGCCGCCCCTGACCATGGTGCAGGTCGAGCAGCCGGTCGCGGCATACGAACACCGGCCCCTGACAAGCAAGGCGGCCCCGGGCGCAGCCGGCCCTCCCGCCGGCACACCGGGGCCGCAGGAAAGGCATGGTGGCAGATGCCCCAGCAGCAGATCATTCTCGTCCGGCACGCGGAAACGGCCTGGAACCGCTCCCGCCGCTACTACACCGGGCACGACGATCCCGACCTGACCGCCGCGGGCAAGCGCGAGGCAGGCTTGCTCCGGCCGCATCTCGAGGCCTACCAGGACGCCCACGTGCTGTGCAGTCCGGCGCTGCGGGCCCGCCGCACCGCGGCTCTGGCGGGCCTGAGCGCGGACATCGACCCCGACCTGCAGGAGTGGAGCTACCAGCTGCCCGACGGACACACCATGGACGAGCGCTGCGGGAGCGGGCCGTGCCACCACGACATCTGGGACAGCGCCCTGCACACGACGGCGTGCGCGGGCGAATGCCTGCCGGGGGTGACCGCCCGGGCGGATCGGGTGCTCGAGCACGCCCGCCGGCTCCTGGCCGGCGGCAGACCCGTCGTCCTCGTCTCGCACGGCAACCTCATCCGGCTGATGACCGCCCGCTGGCTCGGCCTTCCCGCCGCGGCCGGGGCACACCTGGCGCTGCGCACCGCCTCCCTCGGGCGGCTGGCCCACTACGACGGGCGGCCCAGCCTGCTGGGCTGGAACTTCAGCCCGTCCTTCGACGACCGTCTGCTCGCCCGCCCCCCGGCAGCCACCGCCGACCCCCCGGTGCCGCCGACGCAGCGCATCCCACCCACGCCAGCGCCGCCGCAGCAGGCCCCCGACGCCACGATGCACCGCCCCTGACGCCCCTGCGCCCCTGCGCCCCTGTGCCCGTCATGGAGGAACCGATGGACCCCCACCCGCCCGTACACCTGGATCCGTATGCCACGCGTTTCCTGGCGCGGCTGGCCGCGGCCGATGCGCCGCCGTTGGAAAGCCAGTCGCCTCCCACGGCCCGGGCCGGCGCCCTGGCGGGCCAGCGCGCCGCCCAGGCGGTACTCAAGCCCGTCCACATCCACGAGCAGCACCTGCCCATCGGGCCCCGTGGCACGGTTCTGGTGCGGATCGTACGGCCCAAGGGCTCCTCGGGCGTGCTGCCGGCGGTGATGTATGTCCACGGCGGCGGCTGGGTGCTGGGCGACCGCTTCTCCTACGACCGCACCACCCGCGACCTGGCCCATGCCAGCGGCGTGGCCGTGGTGTTCGTGGAGTACACCCGCTCGCCGGAGGCCCGCTATCCAGTCGCACTCGAAGAGGTGTACACGGCCACCGCCTGGATCGCCGAGCACGGGCAGCAGCTGGGCCTGGACGGGTCCCGGCTGGCGGTCGCCGGGGACAGCGCGGGCGCCAACCTGGCCACCGCCGCCACCCTGCTGGCCAAGCGCCGAGGCGGCCCCCACCTGCTGCAGCAGGTGCTGCTCTACCCGGCGCTGGACGCCGGCTTCGACACCCCGTCCCACGAGCAGTTCGCGGACGGCTTCTTCCTCACCCGCACGCAGATGCGGTGGTTTTGGGACCACTACGCGCCCGACCACTCGGTGCGCACCGAACCTACCGCCGCACCACTGCGGGCCACCACAGCCGAGCTGGCCGGGCTGCCGCCGGCCCTGGTGATCACGGCCGAGGCGGACGTGCTGCGCGACGAGGGCGAGGCCTACGCCCGCAAACTCACACAGGCAGGTGTCCCCGTGGTCGCGGCCCGCTACCTGGGGGCGATCCATTCCTTCACCGCACAGGACGCACTGGCGGCCTCTCCCCTCACCCAGGCGGCGATCGACCAGGCCGGACAGACGCTACGGCAGGCACTTGCCGCACCCCGCCCCGAGGCGGGAGGCCGCTGATGTCCACGGCCCTGGTACTCGGCGGAGGCGGCGTGACGGGAATCGCCTGGGAGCTGGGCGTGCTCCAGGCGCTGCAGGAGGCGGGGGCGGACCTTGCAGGCGCCGACCTGGTGGTCGGCACGTCGGCCGGATCGGTCGTGGCGGTCCAGGCCACCAGCGGCATCGGCCTTCACTACCTCCTCGCCGACCAGCTGGCGCCCGCCGCCACCTCACAGGAAGTGAAGGCCGACTTCGACCCGCAGGGCACCGCGGCCGCCCTCACCCGGCTAATCGAGGGCGCCCGCGACGGGCGGGAGATCAGGGCCCGGATCGGTGCCATGGCCCTCGCAGCGCCCACCGTCTCGGAAGCCGAGCGGATGCGGACCATCCAAGGCCGGCTGCCCGTCGACACCTGGCCCGCACGCCGGCTGCTCATCACCGCGGTCGACGCACACACAGGCGATCTTGCCGTGTGGGACCGTACCTCGGGCGTCCCGCTGGCATCCGCCGTGGCAGCCAGCTGCGCCGTGCCCGGCACATGGCCGCCCGCCACCGTCGCCCGACGCCGCTACGTCGACGGCAGCGTCCGCTCCGCGACCAACGCCGACCTCGCCCTGGGCCACGACGTGGTGGTCGTCCTCGCGCCCGACACCGGCCCCGGCCTCAACCCCGCATCCGCCGGGCTCGCCGGCGAGGTGCCACTGCTGCAAACGCACAGCCAGGTCCTGGTCATCACACCCGACGACGCCGCACTGAAGGCGATCGGCCCCAATCCGCTGGACCCCGCCCGGCGGCCCGCCTCCGCCCGCCAAGGACGGCGCCAGGGACAGGCGCTGACCAGCACCGTGCGCACGATCTGGCCTGCTGCCGCCGCCCGATAACCGCACGCCATGACCGGCCGGTCCTCTCCCCCGCCCGTGCGGCCGCCCTGCGACGTACCCGTCGAAAGGTACTCCGGGAAGAAGCCACCGGCTCCGCCGCCGCGCCTTCGCACCGCCGCCCTCTGTACGAACGGGCTTGCCGACGCGGCCTGGGAGTGAGTTCGTGCTGACGACCCTCCTGCTCCACTGCGTGATCACCGCCGCCCGCCGGCTGACATCACCGGACTCGCCACTCGCCGTAAACAGCACCCGCGCGGCCACAGCCATCGGAGGGACGGTGGTCGGCATCGTCCTCGTGGTGCTGATCACCTCCCCGCCAAGACGCTGCTCCGGCGCCCGCACGAACCCCACGATCAGCATCGCGCTGTGGCTGATGGGCGCCTTCCCCAGGCACTACGTGCCCGCCTGCGCCGTCGCGCAACTGGCGGGCTCGGTGGCGGGCACCGCGCTGGGGCGGCTGTGCCGGGGGCGGCGGTCTCCCGGCCCCCGTTGCACCATGCCGCCGTGCACTCCGGCCCGGCGTGGAGCACCACCGCGCCGGTGTTCGCAGAGGCCGGCTGCCTCACGCTCGTGGTCGTGAGGCCGGGTTCTTCCTGGCCCACCCCACCATCAGCCGCCGTCGGCACGGTGACGGCCCTGCTCGTCACCGCGCCGGGGCGACTGAGCGGAGGCTCGGCGAACCCGGCACGCCAGCTGGGTCCCGCGCTGCTGTCCGGCGGCACCCAGCTGCTGTGGGTGTATCCGGCCGCCCCGCTGATCGGCGCGTCGCCCGGGGCCCCGGTCCACTGCCTCTTCCAACGCCGCCTGGGCGCCCCCCACCCACCGTGCACCTACCGGCTGTGCGGGAGCGATGACACCCTGAGAGACCGGGCCCGATAAGCGCGTGGGGCGCGTACGCGCGGTCGTTGCGCCAGGTCCCCCGCACCACTGCGGGGACCGCAACACGATCGAACCGTTGTGCCGGGTCGGGACCCTATCCGGCCCGGCCTGCGACCTGCGCTTGCCCCGTGCGCCGACCAGGGACTTGGACGTCAGCACCCTTCCGGGCCCGCTGATCAGAATGCGTCGGCCGAGCTCGGCAGCAGCCCCTCTCGCCTCACCCCGACGAAGCCAGGGCCGAAAACGTGGGATCCAGGTCCGACGGCACGGCCATGCCCCCGCGGGCGCACCCGGTTGTCTCCCGTGTACCGACGGATCCTCCGCCGCACAGGCCCCTCGGAGGTCGCCGTGCTGTCCCGTCCGCGCCATCCGCACCCTGCGGCTCACCAGACCGTACTGACCGTGGACGCCGTACGCCGGATGACGCTGCCTGTGACCGGTCCTGTTCGGACAGCTGTGGTGGCGCTGCCCGCCGAACCCGCCAGCGTGAGCGTCGCCCGTCACTGGGCCGCCGGCCTGCTCACCCGGTGGGGAGTGAGTGCGGACGACCTCGATGCGGCCCAACTGGTCATCAGTGAACTGGCCGCCAACACCGTCCGCTACGGCCATGCGGAGATGACCATCCGCCTCCTCCAGCAGGCCAACCGGCTGCACCTGTGTGTGACGGACTCCGGAGCCCCTGTGACGGCCCATCGGCCTGTCATCCCACAGGAGGTGGCCGAGCGCGGCCGCGGCCTGGCCATCGTCGAGGCACTGACCGAAACGACCGAGGTGACCCGCGAGCCGGACGGATGGCGCGTGGGCGCGGTCCTGCGCCTGGCGACGGCCGGGAAGCCGGCGCCGCCATGCGCCGCCGTGGCGTAACCCGGTCCAAGCGCCGCAGGCGGGTGCCGGCCGCGGTCGGTCAAGGGACCTTGGGGCCGTCGATGAACCGGCGGTTGTCGTCGTACACGTACGCATTGGCCGTGCACCCCTTGAGCCCCTTGATCTGCTGCGTCATCACCGGGGCCGGCAGGCCGGGGCCCGGACAGGACACCGGGAGCAGAGGGCACGCTCTTGGCACTCCGGCGGCATCGGCCATCCGAGCGGCATCGGCCATCCGACCTGGTGAGAGGTGTCGTGCACCGTGCTGTGGCGCTGATGGCGGGTACGGCCGGTCCGGGCAGTGCCCTACAACCGCCCGGCCTGGGCAGTCATCGCCGGCTGTGGTGCCGTACCGGCCCTGCCGGGGCGTTGGCGGCGCCGTCACCTGCACCACCGGTGTCGCCCTGGCCGGCTGCCGTGCAGTCAAGGAGCCGGTGGGTGTGCCGGGTCAGGGTCAGCACCTGGTGCAGCGCGGTGCTCGCCGGTTGGATGCGCAGCCACTGGCCGCGTCGCCTGCTGAGCGTGTGGGCCTGGATGAGGGGGCGCAGACCGGCCGCGTCGATGAAGGTGAGGTCGGCCGCATCAAGGGTCACGCCGTGGCTGCGGTCGAGGCTGAGGCAGAAGTCGAGGGCGCTGTCGACTGCGGGGCTGGTGGCGATGTCCAGTTCGCCGCTCAGGCGGACGAGCATGCTGCAGCCGGGCCCCATGAGGAGGGTGATGCGCAAGGAGGACGGGCACGGCCAGGAGATCGTCGGGCCGGGGGCAGGACGGTCGAGCGTGCTCGTGGTCATCACGTGTTGTTTCCCCAAGGGATCTCTGGCCGTCTGTCCAACGCGGCGCTCGCTGCCGGTGGCGGGGACGGGCCGTTGCCTGCATCCAGCCTGCGCCCCACCGCGTGTGCGGGCATCGGCCGAGGTGGCGATCGTGGAGGTCCTTCGTGGGGATGACGGGGGCGGCCGCCTCCTCCCCTGTGCTGTGGCTGTGCCCTAGGGGCGGATGGAGGGCAGGGCGAGTCCCGTGTCGTAGGCGAGGATGAGGGCCTGGACGCGGTCGCGCAGGTGGTACTTGTCGAGGATGTGGGCGACGTGGGTCTTCACGGTGGCTTCGCTGACGAAGAGTTGGGCGGCGATCTCGGCGTTGGACAGGCCGCGGGTCAGTGCCCTCAGCACGTCCACTTCCCGTTCCGTGAGGGCGAGGCTCGGCGGGGCGGGCACCGGTTCGGGGAGTGCGGCGAACCGTTCGAGGAGTCGGCGGGTCACCCGCGGTGAGATGACCGCCTCTCCTGGGGCGACCGTGCGGATCGCTCCGGCGCGGGAGTCGGCCGGGCCGTCTTTGACCAGGAGGCCGCCGGCTCCGGCGCGCAGGGCGTCCAGGACGTGTTCGTCCAGGTCGAAGGCGGTCAGGATGATCACCCGGGTTTCCGGCCGGGTCTCAAGGATGCGACGGGTCGCCTCCACTCCGTCCAGCCGGGGCATGCGGATGTCCATGAGGACGACGTCCGGTTGCAGGCTGCGGGTGTCCTCGATGCCGGCCGGGCCGTCGCCGGATTCACCGCCACGGTCAGATCGGGTTCGGCTTCGAGGACGAGGCGGAGCCCGGTGCGGATCATGGGCTGGTCGTCGACGAGCAGGATGCGGGTGGCGGCCATCAGGAATAGGCCGTTTCGTTGTCGGACGGGGTCAGGGGCAACTCGGCGCGGACGAGGAAGCCGCCGTGTTCGAGGGGGCCGGTGCGGAGGGTGCCGCCGGCGGCGGCGACGCGTTCGTGCATGCCCACCAGGCCGTGTCCGCCGCCGGGCGGCACGGGCCGGGTGGTGGCGGGCGTGAGCGGGCCGTCGTCGCGCACCGTGAGGGTCAGGCCGTGTGGCTGCCAGTCGAAGGTGACGGCGGCGTGGGTGTGCCCGGCGTGTTTGAGCGTGTTGGTCAGCGCTTCCTGCACGACCCGGTAGGCGGTGAGTTCGGTTCCGGCCGGCAGGGGGTGGGCCGTGCCCAGGTGGGTGGACTCCACACTGAGTCCGGCTTCGCGTAGGGAGTCCAGCAACGGAGGGATGTCGGCCAGGGCCGGCTGCGGTGAGCGTGCGGCGACCGCCTCGTCTTCCTCGGTGCGCAGCAGTTCCAACAGGCGCCGCAGCTCGGCGACGGTGGCACGGCCGGTCGCTTCGATGGCGGCGTGCAACTCCCGGGTCTTGGCGGGGTCCGTGGCCTGGACGCGGTCGGCGGCGATGGCCTGCACGATCATCAGGCTCACGTGGTGGGCCACGATGTCGTGCAGTTCGCGGGCGATCCTGGCGCGCTCCTCCACCACGGCGGTGCGGGCCAGTGCGACCTGCTCGCGCTTGAGGGCGGCGGCATGCTCGAGCGCTTCGGCCGCTATGGCGCGGCGGGCTCTGACCAGGCATCCCAACGCCCACGCGGCGACGACGAGGATGTCCACGGTGAGGGCGGAGCCGATGCTGTTGGCGGGGGCGATCAAAATTTCGGTGCTGCCGGCCGCCAGGGCCGTCACCGCCAGCAGCTGGTAGGTGGGGCAGCGTCCGTAGCGGACGGTGGTGAGGAAGACCGCCGCCCCGACGGCCAGTAGCACCGTGCCGATGGTGGCACCCCCGCCGGCCACCGGGGCGGGGATGGAGTGGCGGGCCTGGAGCGCGGCCGCTGCCGCGCCGACGGCCCACAGTGCGGCGCCCGGCCACCGGCGGTGCACCGCGAAGGGGGCTCCCACCATCAGGGCCAGGGCGATGCCCACCCCGTCCAGGCCGCGTCCGGTCGGATGCGCGGGATCGACGGCCTCCGTGAGGGCGGCCACCGCCAGCAACGGGGCGAGCAGGAAATCCACCACGGCGGGCGGTACCCGGCGCCGGGCCAGGGCATCGAGGTGTCCCTGCCCGCGCGCCTCATAGGCAAAAGTGAAACGTCTGCTGATGACAGCTCCTAAAACGGTTTATCGCGTTACGGACTCGGCAACGTGCAAGAACTGCGACGGATTTCCGAATCCGGCGCGAAAAGGAAAACGTGGCCCGTTCAGCGGGAAGTACGGCCGAATATGTGGCCGGAATGAAAGAAAAAGGGCCGGTCAGTGCGCCCCGGCCGAAACCGGCTGGGCGGTGAGCGTGGTCCTGAACCGCGCCCGGTAGGCGCCGGGGGTGATGCCGCGGTCCCGCTGGAATGCGCGGCGCAGGGTCTCCTCGGAGCCGAAACCCGAACGGCGGGCCACGACGTCCAGCGGGTCGGTGCCGGACTCGAGCAGCCCTTGTGCGGCCTCGAGGCGGATCTGCTCCACAAAGCGGGTCACGGTCACCCCGGCCTCGGCGCGAAAGAGCCGGGTGAGCTGGCGCACGCTCACGCCGACCCGCCCCGCCACGGCCTGCAGGCTGTGATCGGCGGCCGGGTCCGCGGTGACGTCGTCCAGCACCTGCCGCACCACCTGGTGGCGGGGCTGCCGGGCGACCTGGCGGACGCTGAACTGGGACTGGCCGCCCGGCCGGGCCATGAAGACCACGAGATACTTCGCCGCGGCACGCGCCACCTTCGGGCCGAAGTCCTCCTCCACCAACGACAGGGCCAGATCGATGCCGGAGGTGACGCCTGCGGAGCTGATGACCTTCCCGTCGCGCACGAAGATGGAGTCGGCATCGACGTGGACGTACGGGAAGTACTCGGCCAGTTCGTGGGCCAGGCACCAGTGGGTGGCCGCCCGGCGCCCGTCAAGCAGCCCGGTGGCCGCGAGCGGGAACGCGCCCGCGCACACCGAGGCCACCCGGCGGGAGAACCCGGCCAGGCGGCTGATCCCGGCGATGAGGGGGGGCATCCGACACCGCCCGGCGCCAGTCGGAGCGGCCGGGGACGATCAGGGTGTCGATGGTGCCGGTGAACTCCTCCAGGGCCGCATCCGCCGCCAGCCGCGCACCTGCCGTGGTCGTTACCTCCCGCCCCCCGCAGGAGGCGGTCAGCAACCGGTAGCAGGCGCCCTGGTCGTTGGCGGTGGCGAACACCTCCAGCGGCCCGGTCACATCCAGCAACTGGACGCAGTCGAAGAGCACCATCACCACGAGGTGCGGCCGCCGGCGCGGCCCGCTCCTGCCGTCCATGGGGAAATCCTCCCCCTGCCGCCTCAACCAGCACAAGACGGTATAAGTCCCGTGGCGGGCGTGGTGCCGGGTACCGCGGGTGCCGTCCCCTCGCCGAAGGGTGCGCCATCGGAGGGCCGTCAGCCGGCGGCGGGCTGGGAGGAGGTCATGGGACAGTCCGGCTGCGTGCTGCGAAAGCGTGCGCGGTAGGCGCCGGGGGAAACACCCAGCTCGCGCTGGAAGACACGGCGCAGCGTCTCCGCCGATCCCAGTCCGCTGCGGCGGGCGACCATGTCCAAGGGGTCGGTGCCCGATTCCAGCATGCTCTGCGCCGCTTCCAGGCGGATCTGCTCGACGAACCGGGCGGCCGTGGTGCCGGTCTCCTGACGGATCAGCCGGGTCAGGTGGCGCACACTCACTCCCGCCCGCGCCGCCAGCACGGGCAGCTTGTGGTCCGCCTGGGGAGCGGCCGTCACCGCGTCCAGCACCGTCCGCACGCCGGCGCTGCGGCAATACCGTGCGCGCAGCCGGACACTGAACTGGGACTGGCCGCCCGGCCGGGCCATGAAGACCACCAGGTCCTTCGCCGCGCCACGCGCCACCTCCGGGCCCAGATCCTCCTCCACCAACGACAGGGTCAAGTCGATGCCCGCCGTGACGCCCGCCGAGGTGATGATCCGTCCGTCACGGATGAACAGCGCATCACGGTCCACGTGCACCGACGGGAAGCGGGCGGCCAGCTGGTCGGCCTGCCGCCAGTGGGTGGCCACACGGCACCCGTCGAGCAGACCCGCGGCCGCCAGCGGGAAGGCCCCCGCGCACAGCGAGGCGACCCGACCGGCCGAGCGGGCCAGCCGCGTCAACTCCCCGATCAGCCCGTGGTCTTCCACGGGAACGTGCCAGTCGGGGCTGCCGGGAACCATGAGCGTGCCGATCCGCCCGGACCACTCCTCAAGCACCCCGTCGGCGGCAAACCGCAACCCGGACGTGGTCCGCACCTCCTTGCCGCCGGGAGACAGGGCGACAACCCGGTAGCGGCCCCCGTGGTCATTGGCGGCCGCCAGGACGTCCATCGGCCCGGTGACGTCCAGCGCCTGCACCCCGTCGTAGAGGACCATCACGACAGGATGGGTGCGTAGGCGTCTGTCCGCGCCGGCCGGGCCGTTCGAGGTGATCATGACTGCAAGGGTCGAGCCAGGTCTCACGGCGGGGCAAGGACCGATATCCCTCATATCCGGCCATCGCCCGCGAGAGGGCCGAAACGATGGGAATCCCCGGCCGGGCAAGCTCTGGGCGTACTGCGGCCGGCCGCGGACGGTGGGGGGACAACCGCACGGCCACGACCGACCCCGCACATCCGCAACCGTCGTCGTCGGGATCGCAGTCCCCCGGCGCTGCTGCGCGAAGCGCCGCGGTCACAGCAGCCCGGCTCGGGCGGCGTACCAGCCCAGCTGCATGCGGGTGGTGCAGCCGGCCAGGGACATCAGGCGGCGGATACGCCGGTGGACCGTGCGGACGCTGAGCCCCAGTCGGGAAGCCAGGGCCTTGTCGGGCAGGCCGGCCAGTATGAGCGCGAGGAGTTCGAGGTCCTCGCGACTGAAGGTGGCCTGCGCGTCGCTGTCCGGCTCGGCCCGCTCGTGCCGCTGCAGGGGCACCGAGCGGTCCCACACCTGCTCGAACAGGGCGGCCAGGGCGTCCACGATCCCCCGCGTGCGGATCAGGAGGCAGCCGGCGTCCGGCTTCTGATCCGCGCTCACCGGGATCAGGGCAAGGCGGCGGTCGGCGATGACGAACTTGCTGGGCAGGACGGTTGCGGCGCGGGCCTGTTCGCCGGCATCGAGGTAGCAGCGCAGGTGTTCACTCGCGCCGGGCTGGGCCAGCACGGCCCGCTCGTACACCGCTCGGTAGCGCACACCCCGGCCGAACATCTCCAGCTCCGTGTCGTTGCTCTCCAGTGCCAGGGCAAAGGGCAGCCGGGCGAAGCTGAGCACCTCCCGGCGGGCCGTGCGCTGCAGGCGCACGAAACACTCCCGGATCTCTCCCGGGCCGCGGACGAGCTCTGCCGGCAGGGCACCGCCGTGCGCCTGCCGGTCCTCGCCCGACAGACGCAGTACTACCCAGTCCTCCCCCGCACGACGGAGCCCTCGGGTGGTCCGTGGGACGGACGTCTTTCACCCCGGCGGCATCGAGGCTGGTGGTACACCGATCCACCGTGCGCCGCACCTCTTCCTCCTGGAGCCCCCATGACCCGTGACACCGCCATTCCTCCGCGCCCGACACGCCGGCGCGGCAGGTGGATCGCTGCCCTCCTGGTCGCCGCGAGCGCGGCCGGAGCCGTCCTTGCCCCCAGCGCCACGGCCTTCGCCGCCGGCCACGGCACGGCCGCCTCCCCCGCCTCGGTCCGCCACACGGCACCGGCCCGCCCCTGGGCCGCCGAGCGCGCCGCCCGGCAGGCCGTGCGCCAGCTGACCGAGGCACATCTGCCCGGGGCGATCGCTCTCGTCCGGGACCACGGCCGCACCGTGACCGCCGCGGCCGGCTACGCCGATGTGGCCACCAAGCGGCCCATGACCAGCACCGACCATCTGCGGATCGGCAGCAACACCAAGGTGTTCACCGCCACCGTGGTGCTGCAGCTGGTGGCCGAGCACCGGCTGAGCCTGGACGACACCGTGCAGCGGCTGTTGCCTGGCGTCATCCACGGCGGCGACCACGTCACCGTGCGCCAGCTGCTCAACCACACCAGCGGCCTCTACCCCTTCGATCGGGACCCGGCCTCCATGGCCCCCTACCTGCGAGGGGACGCCGGATACTACTGGTCGCCGCGTCAGCTGGTGGCCCTGGCCAACACCCACACGCCGCTGTTCGCGCCCGGCACGAAGTTCTCCTACTCCAACACCAACTACTTCCTGCTCGGCCTGATCATCGAAAAGGTCACCCACCACTCCTACGAGCAGGAACTCAACCGCCGCATCATCACCCCTCTCAAACTGCGTGACACCAGGCTCCCCCTCCGCACCCTGAAGATCCAAAACCCGGCCGTGCACAGCTACCTGCTGGACAAGGCAGGCCATGCGTCCCAGGACATCACCTTCGGCATCAGCCCCTCCACCACCTGGGCGGCAGGCGCACTGACCTCGACCGTCAACGACTTGGCCCGCTTCGATGAGGCCCTGCTCACCGGCAAGCTCCTGCCGAAGGCGCAGCTGGCCGAGATGACGAAAGCCGGGCCCTTCACCATCGATCCGGCCGATCCCACCAAGGGCTACGGGCTGGGCCTGGAAAAGCTGACGCTGTGCGGCGTCAGCATGTGGGGCCACACCGGGACCGTCCTGGGCACCCAGACCAATGCCTTCACCAGCGCCGACGGCACCCGCCAGCTCATACTGGCCACCAACGCCGACCCGGACACCTGGACCGCCGACCAGACCTCCGCCTGGCTCACCGCCGCACGCACCACCCTCTGCGTCCGATAAGACGCACGGCTCGCAGAGCAGGATCGGCCCGTTCCGGCAGACGGTTGCGCGGCGGCCAGCCTGTTGCCCCAGCCCCAGCCCCAGCCCCAGCCCCAGCCCCAAAGACGATGCACCCCAGGTGCCCCGGCCTGCATCGGACCGGGGCACCTCGCCGTGAAGGACGTACCCGGGCGGCCGGGGATGAGAGCGGCGCTGTCTCCGCCCTGCGGCGGACAGCAAAAGCCGCCCGTAAGGCAGAGGAAAAGCCCGCCAGGCAAAACCACGATGGAAAGCGAAGCGGACGGACCGCAAGGGGCCCGCCCGCACGTGGAAAGGGCGCAGCATGCCTGACAGTTCATCGACCAGCGAGAGCACTCGGCCCATGACCCGACGTCGCACGCTCGCCGTGATCGGGGCGGCGCTGGCCGCCGGCACGGTGATGGCGACCGGTGCCGGGGCCCAGGCCTTCGCCGGCGATGCGTCCCCGGCGCACAGGACCGTCTCGAGACAGCCGGCGATGCGGACGCTGACGCCGCAGGTCCGCGCCCAGCTCGACCGTGCCGTCCAGAACGTTCTGAAGACCACGCACACGCCCGGGGTGACGGTGGGCCTGTGGGCGCCCGGCAAGGGCAGTTACGTCAAGGCTTTCGGCACCGCCGACACGGCGACCAACGCGCCGATGTCCCCCGACTTCAACATGCGCATCGGCAGCGTCACCAAGACCTTCACGGTCACCGCGCTGCTGCGTCTGGTCGACCAGGGACAGGTAAGCCTGGACGATCCGATCTCCAAGTACGTGCACGCCGTCCCCAACGGCCACCACATCACGCTGCGTCACCTCGCGGAAATGCGCAGCGGCCTGTTCAACGCCCTGAACGACGAGGGCTTCGCCAAGGCCTTTCTGGCCGACACCAGCCGCACGTTCACCGATGAGGAACTGCTGGCCTACGCCTTCAAGCACCCGGTCGCCTTCCCCGCGGGCAGCCAGTACCAGTACAGCAACACCAACACCATCCTGCTGTCGATGGTGGTGGAGAAGGTGACCGGGCAGCCCTTCGACCGCTACCTGACCCAACATGTGCTCAAACCGGCCCACCTGAAACACACCTTCGTGCCAAAGGGCGCCGAGTTCCCCGCCCCCCACGCCCACGGGTACACCGACCAGGCGTCGGACGACGGCTCGACCACGGACGCGACGAACTGGGCCCCGCCGGGCGCCGCGTCCGGGGTGATGATCTCGAACCTGCACGATCTGCGGTCCTGGGCGTCCGCCCTTGCCGAGGGAAAGCTGCTGTCCAGGGCGACCCAGGCCGAACGGCTGACAATGCTGCCGACGGGCCGGGAGGGCGTGAGCTACGGCCTGGGCATCTCCGACGTCAACGGGTGGATCGGGCACAACGGGTCGCTGCCCGGCTACCAGACGGTGATGGTCTATCTGCCCGAGGCCAAGGCCACGCTCGTGGTGCACACCACCAGCGACGTCGATGTCGAGGGCAAGTCGCTGAGCACGAAGTTCGCCAAGGCGGTCACCGGCATCGTGACCCCGAAGAACGTCTATGACATCCCCACCTCCTAAGGACCTGCACCC
>NZ_JBEOWS010000112.1:0-25665 GCF_040296125.1 Streptomyces sp. NPDC002265
CCACGGGCCTTGCCCGGAACCTGCCGGGCCCTGCCCGGAACCTGCCGGGCCGTCCGGTGTCAGCCGTGGCCCGGTCGGGGTGGCTCGGGGGTGTGCCGCAGTGCCCTGCCGCGGGACGCACCGTCGCGGGACGGGCGGTCGCGGGGATCCCCGGTGCGGGAGCCGTCGGTGCGCGGGGCGCCGTCGTGGGGCTCTCCCGCGGCGGACTCCCCGTCCGGGGGACGGCGGCTCGGCGGCAGCATCGCGTCCGCCGTGTTGACCCGCGGCAGCGCGTACGGATGCTCCGCGCACAGCCAGCGGATCATCTGCTCGCGGACCGTGACCCGTACCGTCCAGATGTCGCTCGCGTCCTTGGCCGTGACCAGGGCGCGCACCTGGAGGGTGTTCGGGGTCGCGTCGGTGACCGCGACGCCGTAGTCGCGGCCGTCCCAGGCCGGGCACTCGCGCAGGATGTCGCGCAGCCGCTCGCGCATCGCCTCGACCGGCGCCGTGTGGTCGAGGTGCCAATAGACGATGCCGGTCATCTGCGGGGTGCCGCGCGACCAGTTCTCGAACGGCTTGGACGTGAAGTACGACACCGGCATGGTGATCCGGCGCTCGTCCCAGGTCCGTACGGTCAGGAAGGTGAGCGTGATCTCCTCGACCGTGCCCCACTCGCCGTCCACGACCACCGTGTCACCGATGCGCACCATGTCGCCGAAGGCGATCTGGAGTCCGGCGAACAGGTTGCTGAGGGTGGACTGGGCGGCCACACCGGCGACGATGCCGAGGATTCCGGCCGAGGCCAGCAGGGAGGCGCCGGCCGCGCGCATCGCCGGGAAGGTCAGCAGCATCGAGGCGGCGGCGACCACGCCGACGACCGCCGCCACCACGCGCATGATCAGCTCGACCTGGGTGCGGACCCGGCGCACCCGGGCGGGATCGCTCTGGGCGCGGGCGTAGCGGCTGTACGAGGTCTCGACGATCGCGGCCGCGATCCGGATGACCAGCCAGGCCGTGGACCCGATGAGCACCAGGGTCAGCGTCCGGCCGATCCCGACGCGGTGCTCCTCCAGCAGCTTCGCCGCGTCGTACGACCCTCTCAGCAGGGCCGCGCAGAGCACGAGTTGGTAGGCGACACGGCCGCGGCGCAGCAGACCCCACAGCGGGGTCTCGCCGTGCCGTTCGTCGGCCTTGCGCAGCAGCCGGTCCGTGGCCCAGCCCAGGGCCAGCGTGAGCAGGACCGAGCCACCGATCACGATCAGCGGGCGGAGTACGTTCTCCATGCCTTCGAACCTAACCGGGCCGGGCGGAGCATGAACATGTGTGTTCCCGGTCTTCCCGGGTAGGGGTCGCGGGTCCCGGTGGTCCCGGCTGGCACCATGGCCTCATGAACATCATGCTCTTTCACTCGACCTACGGGCCGCGCCCCGCGGTGCGTGCGGCGGCGGACCGGCTGCGCGCGGCCGGGCACGAGGTGTGGACGCCGGATCTCTTCGACGGACGTACCTTCGACACGGCCGAGGAGAGCATGGCCTTCACCGCGGAGCTCGGCAAGGACGAGCTGCTCAAGCGGGCCGTCCTGGCCGCCGCGCCCTACTCCGAGCGCGGGCTCGTGTACGCGGGCTTCTCGTTCGGCGCGTCCGTCGCGCAGACGCTGGCCCTCGGCGACGAGAAGGCGCGCGGGCTGCTGCTCCTGCACGGCACGTCGGACATCGCGCCCAACGTGCACGTGGACGGGCTGCCGGTGCAGCTGCACGTGGCCGAGCCGGACCCGTTCGAGACGGACGACTGGCTGAGCGCCTGGTACCTCGGGATGCGCCGGGCCGGCGCCGACGTCGAGGTGTACCGGTACGCCGGGGCGGGCCACCTCTACACCGACCCCGGCCTGCCGGACTACGACGAGGAGGCCGCCGAGGCCACCTGGCAGGTGGCGCTCGGCTTCCTCACGACGCTCCAGTGACGGCCTAGACGGGGTCGTACGTCCGCTCGACCTTCTGGGTGCCGGTGCGGGTGCGGTACGAACGGGTCCAGGACGACGTCGCGTTGACGTTCGTGCGGTCGGACACGACGTAGTAGTCCATCTGCGCGCGGTCGGCGGTGATGTCCAGGACGCCGTAGCCGTGCCGGTCGGTGTCGACCCAGTGGACGTGCCGGTTGGCGGCGCGGATGACCGGCGCGGCGATCGCGGAGACGGTGCCCTCGGGGACCTTCACGATGTCGTCGAGGTTGTCGGAGGTCACCGAGGTGACGACGAACTCCGTGGCGGCGGAGGCGGACAGCGGGTAGGTGCCGGCGTCCACCGGCACGTCGTTGGCCCACGCCATGTGGATGTCGCCGGTGAGGAAGACCGTGTTGCGGATCGCGTTGGTCCGCAGATGGGCCAGCAGTTCGCGGCGGTCGTCGGTGTAGCCGTCCCACTGGTCGGTGTTGAGGGCGATGCCCTCCTCCGGCAGGCCCAGCAGCTTGGCCAGCGGCTTGAACAGGTCCGCGGAGAGCGAGCCGATCGCGAAGGGCGAGATCATCACCGAGTTGCCGACCAGCCGCCAGGTGGTGTCGGACGCCTTCAGGCCCGCCTTCAGCCAGTCGAGCTGGGCGCGCCCGGTGATCGTACGGTCCGGGTCGTCCACCGAACCGCTGGCCGTGGACGCCTGCTGGGAGCGGAAGGACCGCAGGTCGAGCAGGGAGAGGTCGGCGAGCTTGCCGAAGCGCAGCCGGCGGTAGGTCGTGCCCGCCAGCGCCGGACGGACCGGCATCCACTCGAAGTAGGCCTGCCGGGCGGCCGCCTGACGTGCCGCCCAGGTTCCCTCGGCGCCCTCGGTGTGGTTCTCGGCGCCGCCCGACCAGGCGTCGTTGGCGAACTCGTGGTCGTCCCAGATCGCGACGACCGGCGCCTTGTGGTGCAGGGCCTGGAGGTCGGGGTCGGTCTTGTACTTGCCGTGCCGGGTGCGGTAGTCGGCGAGGGTGAGGATCTCGTGGGTGGGCGAGGTCTGCCGTACGACGGTCCCGCGCGTGCCGTACTCGCCGGTGCCGTACTCGTAGATGTAGTCGCCCAGGTGCAGCCAGGCGTCGAGGTCGCCGCGGGCCGCGAGGTGGCGGTACGAGGAGAAGTAGCCCGCCTCCCAGTTGGCGCAGGAGACCACGCCGAAGCGCAGGCCCGGGACCGCGGCGTCGGCGGCCGGGGCGGTGCGGGTACGGGCCACGGGGGAGTCGGTGCCGTCGGCCGAGAACCGGAACCAGTAGTCGGTGGCGGGTTCCAGGCCGCGGATGTCGGCCTTGACGGTGTGGTCGGAGGCCGCGGTCGCGGTCAGGGAGCCCTTGGCGACGATGTTCGTCAGCGCCTTGTCCTTGGCCACGGTCCAGGCGACCTCGGTGTCCGGGCCCAGCCCGGAACCGGGTATCGCCTCGGCGGTCGGCGTCACGCGCGTCCACAGCAGGACGCCGTCGGGCAGCGGGTCGCCGGAGGCTACGCCGTGCAGGAAGGCGGGGGCCTCGCCGGCGGCGCGTGCGGGCAGCGCGGCGGCGAGCGGGGCGGCCAGGGCCGCGGCGGCAGCCGCGGCCTTGACGACCGTACGGCGGCGGGGCGTAAGAGAGTTGACGCCCTCGGGGGCTCTGTATCGACTGGTCACGGACGATCAGGTTACTGATCGGTATGGGCGAGAGCGGGCGAACTCGCAAAAGTTCGCCCGCTCTTCGCGTGCCGGTCGGATCGGACCCGGTCGGACGGCACCCGAAGGGGTGGGTCCGTGGAGACCGCGTGGAGACCTCGTGGAGGCCGCCCCGGGGAGCGGCCGCCCGAGGGGACCGGGTCCGCGCGGTGGATCAGGCCTTGAGGGCCGCGTCGATCGCCGTGTTGAACTCGGCCACCGTCATGGGGGCGTTCTGGCCGTCCGCACCCGTCAGCTTCTTGCCGTTCATGACCAGGCTCGGCGTGCCGTTGACGCCGTCCTTGTTGGTGTTGAAGGTCTGCGACATGGCCATCGCCCACGCGTCGTACGTGCCGTTCTTGACGGCGTTCTGGAACGTGGTGTTGCCCTTCAGCGCGGAGACCGTGTCCGCCACCTTGATCAGGTAGTCGTCGCTCTTGAACTTGTCGTCGGACTCGTCGGGGTGGTACTTCGCCGAGTAGAGCGCGGTCTTGTACTCCAGGAACGCCTCGGGGCTCACGTTCAGCGCGGCGCCCAGGGCGCTCAGCGCGTTCTTCGAGCCCTCGCCGCGGGAGCCGATCTTCACCTTGCCGTCGCCGTCGGTGTCACCGTCGAGGAAGGTGCCGCCGATGTACTCGATCTTGAACTTGCCGTCGTCGTAGTCCTTCTTGACCGTCGAGCCGACGGTCTGCT
This sequence comes from Streptomyces sp. NPDC002265, assembly GCF_040296125.1. Lineage (NCBI taxonomy): Bacteria > Bacillati > Actinomycetota > Actinomycetes > Kitasatosporales > Streptomycetaceae > Streptomyces > Streptomyces sp. NPDC002265. The sequence goes on from NZ_JBEOWS010000112.1 coordinate 4,320, forward strand.
CGAACTGGGCGCAGACCGGGCAGCGCGGGTCCTCGTACAGCTTCAGCGTCTTCGTCGCCTTGCTGTCGCCGAGGACCACGGTCGTGCCGTCGGTGCCCGTGGTGTTGGCCGGTGCGACGACCTTCTCGTCCAGCACGGCCTCCCAGTGGCCGGGCTTGTTGGCCTGGACGACGGCGTAGCCTATGCCGCCCGCCGCGGCCAGCACGCCGACGACGGTGCAGGCCACGATGACCTGCCGCTTGATCTTCGCCTTCTTGGCCTGGCGCTCTCGCTCCAGGCGCAGTCGCTCCCGGGCCGCCGTCTTCGCAGACTGGCTGTTGCGCTTGCTCATGCTGATCTCCAGGTGGAACGCGCACGTGTCGTACGCGGGATACGTGTGGGGGACGGGGTTGTGCTCAGGCGAGAGCGGCCGAGCGCGGCGGTCCACGCCGTCCCAGGGAGTGCGCGAGGAGCAGGCCGCGCACGGCGGCCGTACGGCGGACCGGGCGCGGCGGGCGGCCGAGGGCCGGGGCGCGCCGCACGGTCACCGCGGCGGAGGCCAGCAGCAGCGGCCGGAACGTGGTCGCGGCCACGGCCCGCAGCAGTTGTTCCAGGGCTCGTTCGCCGCGGCACAGCCAGGTGCTCGCGAGCAGGCCGACGCCGATGTGCGCGCCGAGCAGCAGCCAGGCCGTGGCCGGGTCGGCGTGGGCGAGCAGCGCCGCCACCCGGTCGGTGTCCGTGCCGGTCACGCCCGCCAGCGGGGTGCCGAGGCCGGAGCCGCCGCACAGCACGTCGAGGCCGACCGAGCGCAGCGGCCCGGCGACCGGGCCGCCCGCGCGGCCGTAGCAGACGTGCTGGCCGGTGGTGAAGACGGTGTCGGCGGCCAGCTCCAGCGGGATCAGCAGGGCGGCGATCCGCCCGAAGCCCCGCTCGCGGCCCGCCAGCGCGTACGCCACGGCGAACACGGCGACCGCGACCGCGGCCACCGTGTTCACCGGCAGCGGGACCCGCGACAGCAGCACGTGCGACGCGGTGCCGAGCGTCACGACGACTGCCGTGAACAGCGCCGCGCGCGCGGTTCTGAGGTGGGTCCCGGATATGTCCATGGCGGAGGAGAGTGTGTCATGCGCCGCGGTAAGAGACCCCTAAAGGTCCCCTGTGAGCGGCAGCACGGTCACAGACCCGGGATCCGCCCGTTGCGGAAGAGGTCCACGAAGATCTGGTGGTCGCGGCGTGCGCGGGCGCCGTAGTCGTGCGCGAAGTCGACCAGCAGACCGGCGAAGCCGTCCTCGTCGGCCGCGATCGCCGCGTCGATGGCCCGCTCCGTGGAGAAGGGCACCAGGGACTCGCCGGACTGGTCGTCCGCCGCGCCGTGCATGGTGGCGGTGGCCCGGCCGAGGTCGGCCACGACCGCGGCGATCTCCTCGGGGTCGTCGATGTCGCTCCAGTCCAGGTCGACCGCGTACGGCGAGACCTCGGCGACCAGCTGGCCCGCGCCGTCCAGCTCGGTCCAGCCCAGCCACGGGTCGGCGTGCGCTTGGAGGGCGCGCTGGGAGATCACCGTGCGGTGGCCCTCGTGCTGGAAGTAGTCGCGGATCGAGGAGTCCGTGATGTGGCGGGAGACGGCCGGGGTCTGGGCCTGCTTGATGTAGATCACGACATCGTTCTCCAGGGCGTCGCTGTTGCCCTCCAGAAGGATGTTGTACGACGGCAGGCCGGCCGAGCCGATGCCGATGCCGCGGCGGCCGACGACGTCCTTGACGCGGTAGGAGTCGGGGCGGGCCAGGGACGACTCCGGCAGGGTCTCCAGATAGCCGTCGAAGGCGGCGAGCACCTTGTAGCGGGTGGCGGCGTCCAGCTCGATGGAGCCGCCGCCGGGCGCGAAGCGGCGCTCGAAGTCACGGATCTCGGTCATCGAGTCCAGCAGCTCGAAGCGGGTCAGCGAGCGGGCGTCGCGCAGCGCGTCCAGCAGCGGGCCCTGGGCGGTGTCCAGGGTGAACGGCGGCACCTCGTCGCGCTTGGCGCCGGTCGCCAGGGCGTGGATCCGCTCGCGGTACGCGCCCGCGTACACCTCCACCAGTTCGGTGATCTGGTCGTCGCTGAGCGCCTTGGCGTACCCGATGAGCGCCACCGAGGCGGCGAACCGCTTGATGTCCCAGGTGAACGGGCCGACGTAGGCCTCGTCGAAGTCGTTGACGTTGAAGATCAGCCGGCCGTTGGCGTCCATGTACGTGCCGAAGTTCTCCGCGTGCAGGTCGCCGTGGATCCAGACGCGCGAGGTGCGCTCGTCCAGGTACGGGCCGCCGCGCCGTTCGGCGGCGAGGTCGTGGTAGAAGAGGCTCGCCGTGCCGCGGTAGAACGCGAAGGCCGAGGCCGCCATCTTCCGGAACTTCACGCGGAACGCGGCCGGGTCGGCGGCCAGGAGCCGGCCGAAGGCGGTGTCGAAGACGGCGAGGATTTCCTCACCGCGTTGCTCGGCGCTGAGCTGCGGGACCGACATCGCTGGGTGCCTCCTGGTGCAGGTGATGCCTGACGTGTGGGACGAATCTCATCGCACGCGGGCGCGGACCGTCCGCCCTGCCCAACGCGCGAGGGAGCACGGGAGTGCCCGTGTTCCTCCGCCTGAAGGTACGCGCGGGAGCCCGCCGGGTGTCAGTGTCGAGGCATAGACTTCGACGCTGTCCCCCAGACTGTCCGCAGCCTGTCGGACCCCCGTCCCTCTTTGTTCGCCCTGGAGGCCGCAGCCGTGTCAAAGCCGCCGTTCACGCACCTGCACGTCCACACCCAGTACTCGCTGCTGGACGGTGCCGCGCGGCTCAAGGACATGTTCGACGCGTGCAACGAGATGGGCATGACGCACATCGCCATGTCCGACCACGGCAACCTCCACGGGGCGTACGACTTCTTCCACAGCGCGAAGAAGGCCGGGGTCACCCCGATCATCGGCATCGAGGCGTACGTCGCGCCCGAGTCGCGGCGCAACAAGCGCAAGATCCAGTGGGGCCAGCCGCACCAGAAGCGCGACGACGTCTCCGGTTCGGGCGGTTACACGCACAAGACGATCTGGGCGGCGAACGCCACCGGTCTGCACAACCTCTTCCGCCTCTCCTCGGACGCCTACGCCGAGGGCTGGCTCCAGAAGTGGCCCCGGATGGACAAGGAGACCATCGCCCAGTGGTCCGAGGGGCTCATCGCCTCCACCGGCTGCCCCTCCGGCGAGCTCCAGACCCGGCTGCGCCTGGGCCAGTTCGACGAGGCGCTGAAGGCGGCCGCCGACTACCAGGACATCTTCGGCAAGGACCGCTACTTCCTGGAGCTGATGGACCACGGCATCGAGATCGAGCACCGGGTCCGCGACGGCCTCCTGGAGATCGGCAAGAAGCTCGGCATCCCGCCGCTGGTCACCAACGACTCGCACTACACCTACGCGCACGAGGCGACCGCCCACGACGCCCTGCTGTGCATCCAGACCGGCAAGAACCTCTCCGACCCGGACCGCTTCAAGTTCGACGGCACCGGCTACTACCTGAAGTCCACGGACGAGATGTACGCCATCGACTCCTCGGACGCCTGGCAGGAGGGCTGCCGCAACACCCTCCTGGTCGCCGAGCAGATCGACACCTCCGGCATGTTCGAGGCGAAGAACCTCATGCCGAAGTTCGACATCCCCGAGGGCTACACCGAGGTCACCTGGTTCCGGGAAGAGACCATGCGCGGCATGGCGCGCCGCTTCCCCGGCGGCATCCCGGACGACCGGATGAAGCAGGTCGAGTACGAGATGGACACCATCATCTCGATGGGCTTCCCGGGCTACTTCCTCGTGGTCGCCGACTTCATCATGTGGGCCAAGAAGCAGGGCATCGCGGTCGGCCCCGGCCGTGGTTCCGCGGCCGGTTCGATCGTCGCGTACGCCATGGGCATCACCGACCTCGACCCGATCCCGCACGGTCTGATCTTCGAGCGGTTCCTCAACCCCGAGCGCATCTCGATGCCCGACGTCGACATCGACTTCGACGAGCGCCGGCGCGTCGAGGTGATCCGGTACGTGACGGAGAAGTACGGCTCCGACAAGGTCGCCATGATCGGCACCTACGGCAAGATCAAGGCCAAGAACGCGATCAAGGACTCCGCGCGCGTGCTGGGCTACCCGTACGCGATGGGCGACCGTCTCACCAAGGCGATGCCCGCCGACGTCCTCGGCAAGGGCATCGACCTCAACGGCATCACCGACCCCTCGCACCCGCGCTACAGCGAGGCGGGCGAGATCCGCGGGATGTACGAGAACGAGCCGGACGTCAAGAAGGTCATCGACACCGCCAAGGGCGTCGAGGGCCTGGTCCGGCAGATGGGCGTGCACGCGGCCGGCGTGATCATGTCCAGCGAGCCGATCGTCGACCACGCCCCGATCTGGGTGCGGCACACCGACGGCGTGACCATCACCCAGTGGGACTACCCGCAGTGCGAGTCGCTCGGCCTGCTGAAGATGGACTTCCTGGGCCTGCGCAACCTGACGATCATGGACGACGCCGTCAAGATGGTGAAGTCCAACAAGGGCGTCGACCTCGACCTGCTGGCCCTGCCGCTCGACGACCCGAAGACCTTCGAACTGCTCCAGCGCGGCGAGACCCTCGGCGTCTTCCAGTTCGACGGCGGCCCCATGCGCTCGCTGCTGCGTCTGATGAAGCCCGACAACTTCGAGGACATCTCCGCCGTCTCCGCGCTCTACCGTCCCGGCCCGATGGGCATGGACTCGCACACCAACTACGCGCTGCGCAAGAACAAGCTCCAAGAGATCACCCCGATCCACAAGGAGCTGGAGGCGCCCCTCGAAGAGGTCCTCGCGGTCACCTACGGCCTGATCGTCTACCAGGAGCAGGTGCAGAAGGCCGCCCAGATCATCGCCGGGTACTCGCTCGGCGAGGCCGACATCCTGCGCCGCGTCATGGGCAAGAAGAAGCCCGAGGAACTGGCGAAGAACTTCACCATCTTCCAGGCCGGCGCCCAGAAGAACGGCTACAGCGACGAGGCCATCCAGGCCCTGTGGGACGTGCTGGTCCCGTTCGCCGGCTACGCGTTCAACAAGGCGCACTCGGCCGCGTACGGACTGGTGTCGTACTGGACCGCCTACCTCAAGGCCAACCACCCCGCCGAGTACATGGCCGGACTGCTGACCTCGGTCAAGGACGACAAGGACAAGTCGGCCGTCTACCTCAACGAGTGCCGGCGCATGGGCATCAAGGTGCTCCCGCCGAACGTCAACGAGTCGGTGCACAACTTCGCCGCCCAGGGCGACGACGTGATCCTCTTCGGCCTGGAGGCCGTGCGCAACGTCGGCACCAACGTGGTCGAGTCGATCATCCGCAGCCGCAAGGCCAAGGGCAAGTACGCCTCCTTCCCCGACTACCTCGACAAGGTCGAGGCGGTCGCGTGCAACAAGCGCACCACGGAGTCGCTGATCAAGGCGGGCGCCTTCGACACCATGGGGCACACCCGCAAGGGCCTCACCGCGCAGTACGAGCCGATGATCGACAACGTGGTCGCGGTCAAGCGCAAGGAGGCCGAGGGCCAGTTCGACCTGTTCGGCGGGATGGGCGAGGACGACACCAGCGAACCGGGCTTCGGGCTGGACGTCGAGTTCACCACCGACGAGTGGGACAAGACGTATCTGCTCGCCCAGGAGCGGGAGATGCTCGGCCTGTACGTCTCCGACCACCCGCTGTTCGGTCTGGAGCACGTGCTGTCCGACAAGGCCGACGCGGGCATCGCCCAGCTCACCGGCGGCGAGCACGCGGACGGCGCGGTCGTCACCATCGGCGGCATCATCTCGGGCCTCCAGCGCAAGATGACCAAGCAGGGCAACGCCTGGGCCATCGCCACCGTGGAGGACCTCGCGGGCTCCATCGAGTGCATGTTCTTCCCGGCCACCTACCAGCTGGTGTCGACCCAACTCGTCGAGGACGCTGTGGTGTTCGTCAAGGGCCGGCTCGACAAGCGCGAGGACGTCCCCCGGCTGGTCGCGATGGAGCTCCAGGTCCCCGACCTGTCCAACGCGGGCACCAACGCGCCGGTGATCCTCACCATCCCGGCCACCCGGGTCACCCCGCCGATGGTCAGCAGGCTCGGTGAGATCCTCAGCCACCACAAGGGCGACAGCGAGGTCCGCATCAAGCTCCAGGGGCCGACCAGGACCACGGTGCTGCGTCTCGACCGGCACCGGGTGAAGCCGGACCCGGCCCTGTTCGGCGATCTGAAGGTGCTGCTCGGCCCGGCCTGTCTGGCCGGCTGAGCAGGCTTCCGGCTTCCCGCGTCCGACGCGTGAGGGGCGCATCCGTGCAAGGATGCGCCCCTCGGTGTCATGCCCGGGCCTCGGCGGCCCGCTGGGCTCAACAGCCCTTTATGAAGATGTCAGTTGTGGCCGAATCGCTTCTGCTTGCCCTTGCGTGCCATGTCGCCGGGAGTGATCTGCTGCGAGGCCCGCTGTTCGGCCTGCGACTCCATCGACGACTGGTGCGCGGCCTGCTGACTGCGCTCGGACTGCGGCTGCTTTCGCTCACGGTTCTTGTTCTTGGCCATGGTGCTCTGCCTCCTGAGGGGGATCTAGGGGCCAGGGCCGGGACCAGATTCACATAAGCTGACATCAACCGCATTTTGGATAATTACCGTGTGTGACGCGGGTGGTCGGAGAGCCACACCGGGCCGCGATGTCCCGAAACGCCACGCCGAAGATCGAGTTCGAGCCGTTAACCTCCGCGTGGTCGGGCAGACTCGAAGGAAGCCTGAAACAAACCTCCCGGGAAGAGGGTGAGTCGCGTGGATCGCTGCATCGTCCTGGTGGACGCCGGTTATCTCCTGGGGGCCGCGGCCAGTCTGCTCGCCGGGGAGCCCTCGCGATCCCGTATCGCCGTCGACCACGCCGCCCTCATCCAGGGGCTGCGCGAGCGCGCCGAGTCCGACACGGAACGGCAGCTGCTGCGCATCTACTGGTTCGACGGCGCCCCCGACCGCGTCCCCCAGCCCGAACACCGCAGACTGCGGGTGATGCCCCGGGTCACGGTCCGGCTGGGCGCGCTGACCCGCAGCGACGGCCGCTGGGCCCAGAAGGGCGTGGACGCCGCGATGCACGCCGAACTGACCGAGCTGGCCCGCAACCGCGCGTGCTCCGACATCGTCCTCGTCACCGGCGACGGCGACCTGCTGCCGGGCATGATGGCCGCCAAGGAGCACGGCGTCGCCGTCCACCTGTGGGCCGTGCAGGCCGCCGACGGCGACTACAACCAGTCCGAGGACCTGGTCGCCGAGGCCGACGAGCGCCGCGTCCTGGACCGCACCTGGATCACCAAGGCCGTCCGCGCCAAGGACCTCGGCGGAGTCTGCGCACCGCCGCCCGTGCCGCGGCCCGAGATCGCCGCGATCCTGTCCGCGCCGCTGCCCGACGCGGGCCTGACGGCCGCGTCCGAGCCGTCCGCCGAGACCCCGGAGCACGCGGCCGCCGCCCAGAACGGCACCCAGGAACCGGTGTCCGCGCCCAAGGGCGTCCCCACCCCCAAGGACCTGGCCGCCCTGCGCGCGCCCGGTGCGCACGCCGTCCAGCACCCCACGACCGCCACCCTGCGCTGGTCCTCCGACAAGGGCTGGGTCGACCGCCCCGGCGGCACCGCCGCCGAACCCCCCGAGGTCGCCTCGATGCCGACGCTCGCCCAGCTGACCACGGCCGAGCAGCGCTGGGCCGACCGCGAGGAGGACATCACCACCGTCGGCGGGGACCCCTACGAGGTCGGCCAGGTCTTCGCCCGCCGGTGGATGGAGCGCCTCGGCGACCAGGGCGGCCACCGGCAGAAGCTGTCCGGGATGTACCCGCGGATCCCGCACCGCATCGACGGCGAGCTGCTGCGCTACGCGGCCCGCTTCGGACTGCTGGCCCACAAGGACGACCAGATCGACGAGCACGACCGGTACGCCATCCGGGCGGGTTTCTGGCGGGAGATCGACGTCCGCACGGGCGCGGAGCACGCCCCGGCCGGGGAGTGAACGGGGGCGGCGAACCCGCCCCGAGCGCCGGTCGGCGTCCCGGACCCCGTAGTCTCGTCCCTTGTGAGTACGCGCGCGACACCGGACCTTCCAGACAGTGGTGGGGTCGTGTGCGCCGTGCGCGGGCTGACCAAGACGTATCCGGCGCTGCGGGGCAGACGCGGCACACCCGGCACACCCGCGGTGCGGGCCACCGACGACGTGCACCTGGAGGTGCGGCGCGGTGAGATCTTCGGCCTGCTCGGCCCCAACGGCGCCGGGAAGACCTCGCTCGTACGACAGCTCACGGGGCTGATGCGGCCCGACAGCGGCACCGTCGAGATCCTCGGCCACGACATCGTGCGCCACCCGGAGCGGGCCGCACGGCTGCTCGCCTACCTCGGCCAGGAGTCCACCGCCCTCGACGAGCTCACCGTCTCGCTCGCCGCCGAGACCACCGGACGGCTGCGCGGCCTCGACGCGCACCGGGCGCGGGCCGAGCGCGACGCCGTGCTCGACGAACTCGGGCTCGCGCCGATCGCCGGCCGGCCGCTGAAGAAGCTGTCCGGCGGCCAGCGGCGGCTCGCCTGCTTCGCCACCGCGCTCGTCGGGGAGCGGCCCCTGCTCGTGCTCGACGAGCCGACCACCGGCATGGACCCGGTGGCCCGGCGGGCCGTGTGGGGCGCCGTCGACCGGCGGCGGGCCGAGCGCGGCACCACCGTCCTGCTGGTCACCCACAACGTCATCGAGGCCGAGACCGTCCTCGACCGGGTCGCCGTCCTCGACAAGGGACGGGTGATCGCCTGCGACAGCCCGGCCGGTCTCAAGGAGCAGGTCGCGGGCGAGGTGCGGGTCGAGCTGGTGTGGCGGGAACGCCCGCCGCTGGAGGTGCCCGAGGTGGCCGCGCTGCGCGACCGGGTCGCGGAGTCCGGACGCCGCTGGACGCTGCGGCTGGCGCCCGAGGAGGCGCGCGCGGTCGTCGCCACCGTCACCGGCGGGGCCGCCTTCGCCGCCCTGGACGACTTCACCCTCGCCACGCCCAGCCTGGAGGACGTGTACCTGGCGCTGGGCGGCGCCGCGCGGCAGGGGCTGGTGAGGGCGTGAGCACTCCCACGGCCTCATCCGTACCGAACGGGGCGAGCACCGCAGTGGACCAGAGTGAAGGGGAGCAGCGCGACGTGAGTGTCGTACCCGCCGAGGTTCTGCCGGGTGGCGTCCTGGCCGTGCAGGAGACGGCGCCGCAGGCCGCCGAGCTCGGGCCGCGTGCGCGGCTGTGGCCGGCGCTGGCGGCCGTGTACCGGGCCCAGCTGTCCCGGGCCCGGGTGGCCAGGATCCCGCTGCTGTTCGTGGCGACCTTCCAGTCCGTCGGCATCCTGATCATGATGCGGGGTGTCGTCGACGGCGGCAGCGAGGCCGAGTCCGTGGTGGCCGGCTCGTCGGTCCTCGTCGTGGCCTTCGTCGCGCTGAACCTGCTCGCCCAGTACTTCGGGCAGCTGCGCTCCAGCGGCGGCCTCGACCACTACGCGACCCTCCCGGTGCCACCGGCCGCGGTCGTGCTCGGGGCGGCCGGCGCGTACGCGTCGTTCACCGTGCCGGGGACCGTGGTCACCGCCGTGTTCGGCTGCGTGCTGTTCGGGCTGCCGATGGCCAACCTCTGGATCCTCGCCGCGGTGATCCCGCTCGCCGGCGCCGCGCTCGCCGGGCTCGGTGCCGCGCTCGGACTGCTGGCGCCGCGGCCGGAGCTGGCCACCGTGCTCGGGCAGCTCGGCATGTCGGCGGCCCTGCTGCTCGGTGTGCTGCCGCCCGAGCGGATGCCCGAGGCCGTCCGGTTCGCCCGGGACCTGCTGCCGTCGACCTACGGCGTGGAGGCCTGCGCGCGGACCTTCTCGGCGCACCCCGACTGGGCCCTCGTACTCGGTGACCTGGCCGTGTGCGCACTGGTCGGCGTCGTCTCGCTGGCCGTGGCGACCCGGGCGTACCGCCGGGCCGCGGTCCGGTGACGCGCCGCGGCGACGGGCCTGGCACGATGTCAGGGTGACCGCACCACTGACTCCGCCTCCGCCGCCGCACGAACAGCCCCCGCACGACGCGTGGCCGCCGTCGCCCGGCGGGTACGGCGGGCCGGCTCCCGCGCCGCAGGACGACCTGTACGGACAGGACGGTCCCGGTATGCGGGCCGAGGTGATCGAGGCCGTCGTCGTCACCCTGGCGCTCGCGGTGACCGGTCTGCTGCTGGGGCTGCTGTGGTGGTGGCTGGCGCCGCACGTGCCGCTGGTCGGCGACGTGGGCGAGGGCCGCTGGGCCGTCTACCTCAAGGACACCGAGGGCGAGCAGGCGATCGGCGTGGACGGAACGTTCACGCTGCTGGCGCTGGCCTTCGGGGCCGTGAGCGCGCTCGGCGTGTTCCTGTGGCGCCGGCGCGGCGGGGTGCCGCTGATCGTGGCGCTCGGTGTGGGCGGGCTGCTCGGGGCGCTGCTGGCGTGGCGGGTCGGGGTGTGGCTGGGACCCACCTCGGACGTGCTCGCGCACGCCAAGGCCGTGGGCAAGGGCGTGACGTTCTCCGCGCCGCTGAAGCTGGGGGCGAAGGGGGCGCTGCTGGCATGGCCCCTGGCGGCTCTGGTGGTGCACATGGGGCTGATGGGCCTGTTCGGGCCGCGGGACCCCGACCCGTACGCGTATCCGCACCAGCAGCCGCCGTCGCCGTACGGGGAGCCGAAGAAGTAGAGCGCGGTGCGGGCGGCGGGTGCGGCAGGGTTTCCCCGCTCCCGTCGCCCTTTGTCGTGGGCAGGGCCTGCGCCCCGCCGTCGCCTGCCGTCACCGGGGCCTGCCGCCCCGGACGCACGCCGTCGGCCTCGAAGCCCCCGCGGGCTTGATGCCCTCGTGGGCTCCATGCCCTTGCGGGGCTTATGCCGGGCGCCTGCCGTGGTTCGAGTGGCCCTTCCTGACGCGCCACTTGCGCTTGCGTGTTCGCTTCGACATGTCCCTCGTACTTAACCGAGGAAGCCGCCGCCGTCGAGGGGTCAGGCGCGGCCGATGGGCGCCAGGGTCGCGGCCGTGAGGCCGGCGAGGTCGGTGGGGGAGAGTTCCACCTCCAGGCCGCGGCGGCCCGCGGAGACGCAGATGGTGGAGTGGCCGGTGGCCGAGTCGTCCAGGACGGTACGGAGCTTCTTGCGCTGGCCGAGCGGGGAGATGCCGCCGCGGACGTACCCCGTGGTGCGCTCCGCCAGGGCCGGGTCCGCCATGACCGCCCGCTTGCCGCCGACCGCCGACGCCAGGGCCTTCAGGTCGAGCTGGCCCGCCACGGGGACCACGGCCACCGTCAGCGCGCCGTCCACGTCCGCCACCAGCGTCTTGAAGACGCGCTCGGGGGAGACCCCCATGGCCTCGGCCGCCTCCTCGCCGTAGGAGGGGTGGGCGGGGTCGTGCTCGTAGGCGTGGACCGTGTAGTCCACGCCGGCCGCGGTCAGCGCCACGGTCGCGGGCGTGCCGCCCGGCTGCTGCTTCTTCGCCTTCTTCGCCATGCCGGCCGGCTCCTCGGGGTGCGTTCGTACGTCAGTTCAGGCTGGTCGGGGTGCGCGTCAGCTCCGACGCGGGCAGCGACGGCAGATTGCGGATGATGGCCGTCTCGGAGCGCAGCAGCTTCAGCTCGTCCCGCAGCCGGGACGCGGTGTCGGGGGCCTGGAGCAGCCGCTGCTTGGTGGGCGTGTCGAGCATGATCGCGGCCGCCACCAGGTAGGACACCACGGACGGTTCGTCCGGCAGGTCCGCGCCCGTCGTCAGGGACCGCTCCCGGGCGCCCGCCAGCCGCTTCTGGTACTGCTTGAACGCCCGCAGCACACCCTCGGCCAGTGCTCCGGCCTCGTCGCCCGGCTCCTCCGGGAGCTCCTCCAGCTCGGCGGTCAGGAACGGCCCCGACGCGTCCACGGACACCAGGCGCACCCGGGTCGTGCCGGTCGCCAGCACCTCGAAGGTGCCGTCCGACCGCTCCCGGATCGTCGCCGCGTCGGCGATGCAGCCGATGCCGTGGAACGCCTTCGCCGGGTCCGTGCCGAAGCCCGCGGCCGGCCCGCGCTCGGGCACGGCGGTCGGGTCGGGCATGCCCGGCGCACTGGGCGCCACTTCATGGCCGTCGCGGATGGTCACGACGGCGAACCGGCGCGGTTCGTCCTCGGGGGTCTTCAGCAGCTCGCGCATCATGGCGCGATAGCGCTCCTCGAAGATGCTGAGCGGCAGGACGAGACCCGGGAAGAGCACCGAGTTCAGGGGGAAGAGCGGAAGCCGGACGGTGGTCACGGCGCAGAAGCCTAATGGCCGACGGAGCGGTCGCGGTCGCCGCGCCCGTTCCGTGGACCCCGGCCGGGCTCCGCCCAGGGCGTCCGCAGGACGCTCTCGCGCACTTCCAGGAACCGCCCCAGCGGGTCGTCGGAGACCCGGTCCCAGGGGAAGGAGGTGACGTACGGGCCGGTCAGCCGCAGCTGTTCCCGGGCGTCCGCCTGGCGGCCGAGGCGCACCAGGACGTAGACCGCGAGGTTGCGGATCTCCGCGGGCCAGGGGTCGGCCGCCGGGTACCGGGCGGACAGCGCGATCGTCCGGTCGGCCGCTGCGTCCAGCCGTTCACGCGGCACCGCGGGGCCGCAGCCGTCGGTGAGGTAGGTGAAGGCCGCGCGCAGCGGCAGCGCCTGGACGAGCGAGTCGGACGGCGCGTCCTGGGCGGCCCGCTCGGCGAAGTCGAAGCACTCGCGGTGCGAGCCGTGCCAGGCGCCCGCGAGGTACTTCAGGGCCGCCACATGACAGCCGTGGTGGTGCGGTGAGCGGCGGACCGCCGCCTCCCACAGCTCCCCGAAGTAGCGGTGTCCGGCGCGCGAACCGCGCGCGTGGTCCAGCGCCAGCCGCCACGGCACCGGGTCGCGGTCGTCGCTGCGCGCGGCGGCCGTGATCAGCGGGCTGGCGGACCGCAGCAGCTCCGTGCGGGCCGGGGAGTCCCAGACGCGGCGCACCGCGAGCTGGGCGCCGACCAGCAGCACGTCCGGGTCGCCCGGGGCGGCGGCGCGCCAGTTCTCGAACCATTCGTCGCGGCAGCGGGCGAAGGACGCGAGGCGTATCACGTACCGGTCGCGGCTCTCCCAGTCGGCACGGCGGCGGGTGGCTGCGAGCAGCCCGGCGGCCGGCCCGTAATCGCCCCGGGCGGCCGCGACCAGTGCCGGGGCCACGCGTTCGTCGGGCGCGTCGAGGAGCACCTCGTCGTCGTCGGGGGGTCCGGCGACCGGGCGGGGGGCAGCGGTTCTCATCCGCGACGCCCGGATGAAGGGGGGCAGCAGAGCCATGGTGCCGCCCATTGAAAAGCCGCAGGTCGTGGCGGCGCCAGAGGCTCCACGGAAGAAATGGAAAGTTGTACGACTGTTGGTCAAGGACGGGTAAAACGTAGTGATCAAGCAGCTGTGGACCGGCTGTGGGCGTACCGCGGGTAAGGGTCGGTCGCCCGGCTGCCGGGCCGCGCCCCTGCACGGCCCGGCGGACCGTACGGAGGGCCGGGCAGGCCATACCCGCAGCCCGCCCCGCTGTTCGGCCCCGCAGCCCCTCCCGCGCGCCCCGCGGCCCGCCCGGCCGTCGCGCGGCCATCCGCGGGCGGTCCGTCGCGCGGCCGCCGTGCGCCTGCCCGTACGCCGGCTCTACGCCAAACGCCGTATGTCGTCCGTACGTCGTCCGGCCGGTCGCGGATGGTCCGTCGGGTGGGGGTGTGCGGGGCCCCGCCCGCCGCGGCCGGGCGCGGGCGTCGTGGTGAGGCCCCCGGAGTCCGTCCGCACGGCCCCCGGACGTCAGCTGCGCCGGAGCATCCGGGTGGCCCCCGTCGCCACCGTCGTCGCCAGGACCCAGCCGAGCAGGATCATCGCCGCCGCCAGCCACTGCCGGCCGCCGCTGAGCTGCCACTCGTCGGCCTGGCCCAGGTCGATGACCGGCAGCAGCAGGTCCAGGGCGAACAGGGCCGGATCCCACTCCGGATGCCCGTCGCCGTTGACGGGCGGGCGCCCGGCGCGGGCGAAGGCCAGCGTCCCCGCCGCCCACAGCACCGCCATCCACACCGCCGCCCGGCCCGGCCGGTAGCCGTAGGCGACCGTCCAGTCCTGCGCGTACCCCCAGAGCTTGGCGGCCGGCGGCAGGGTCTCCCGGCGGTGGCGCTGCTTGGCGAGGAGCACCTCGCGGGCGTCCTCGTCCTCGCCGCTCTCGCGCAGCACGGCCGCGAGCCGCTCGTACGGCTCCGGGTTGTACTCGGCGGTCGCCGCGGCCACCCACCCCAGGCGCTCGGTCAGCGGGAACGGGCCGTGCGGCACGAGGTTCTCGTACGAGAAGCCGCCCATGTGCAGCCGGCCGGGGCCCGGCCAGCTGGCCGCCCGGTCGACGAGGTTGACGATCCGCGCCCCGGACAGCACGACCGTGCCGCGCTGCGGCCGCTCTCCGAGGAAACGAAGCTCGGGGGTCTGCACCCGCAGCAGCGACAGCGCCTGGTCGTCGGTGAGCAGGAACCGGGCCCGCTCCAGGTCGACCGCGTCCCCGAACCGCCCGTCGTCCAGCCGCAGCCCGCCCCGGCACTCGAACCGCTGCACCCGCGTGCCCTGCGGCGGGGTCGCGCCGTTCGGCACCTGGGCGCCCACGCCCGCCGGGGTCAGGTACAGCGTGCGCCCGACGGTCAGCTGGGGCGCGTTCAGGGCGAACCGGGTGTACGTGTTGGCCAGTCGCGCGCCGCGCAGACTCAGCGACACGCCCACCGTCGCGGCGCGCAGGCTCAGCTCGCCGTGCGACTCCAGGAGCTCGGCCTGCAGGTCCTGCCCCACCGACATGCCGTCGGCGGCGATCGAGCGGCCGCTGCGGTCGCGGTCGACGACGGCCTCGTTGAGCAGCAGGTCCGTGCCGATGTGCGCGTCGGTGAGCCGGACCCCCTGGTGGAATCGGCAGCGCGGCAGATGCAGGTCGCCCTCGGTGTGCACCCGGGCCGCCTCCAGCCGCGGCACCGCGCAGTTCACCAGGCGGACGGTCGTGAAGCGGGCCTCCGGCAGCAGCACCTCCCGCTCGAAGCGGCAGTTCTTCAGCTCCATGTACGGCACCACCGTGCCGCCGGCGAGATCCAGCACCCCGCTGATCTGCACCCCGGCCAGTTTCAGCGACGCCACCCGCCCGGCCAGCGCGGGCGGCCCGTCCAGCAGCAGCCAGGCCAGTATCCGGGCCCGCACGGTCCGCTCGGGTCCCCAGGGGTGCCCTCCGTGCGGGTCGTCGACGGCCGCGTCCCCGCTGCGGAGGTCGTACACGGTGCCGTTGCGGAACGACTGCCACATGCCGGCCTCGGCGGCGGTCAGGTCGTCCGGCAGATCCCCGGTGCGGGTCTGGGTCCCCTCGGTCACGGTTCTTCACTCCCTCCCCGGCTACTCGCGGGTCGCTTCGCCGCCAGGCGTTGATGCCCGCTGAGTGACGCGCCGAACGCAAGACGTGAAGGGGATCTTCCGGGTTCGGGCGGAATGCGCCACCTGCCCGGGCCGCCGCTCTGTATCAGCCATTGATACGCGCGGACGGCGTCCGATCCGGGTCTGCGAGAATTGAGTCCGTGATCTCCCGAATCGATCTGCGCGGCGACGCCCTCCCCGAGGGCCTCGCCCTGCGCGACCTGCTGCCCCGAGCCGACTTCGACGTCTCGGCCGCCCTGGAGAAGGTGCGTCCGATCTGCGAGGCCGTGCATCATCGGGGCGACGCGGCACTGATCGACTTCGCCGAGAAGTTCGACGGCGTACGGCTGGAGTCCGTACGCGTCCCGGCCCGGGCGCTGGCCGACGCGCTGGAGCAGCTCGACCCGGCCGTGCGCGCGGCCCTGGAGGAGTCCGTCCGGCGCGCCCGGCTCGTGCACCGTGCCCAGCGCCGTACGACGCACACGACCCAGGTGGTGCCCGGCGGCTCGGTGACCGAGAAGTGGGTGCCGGTCGACCGGGTCGGGCTGTACGCGCCCGGCGGCCGGTCCGTCTATCCCTCCTCCGTGATCATGAACGTGGTGCCCGCGCAGGAGGCCGGCGTCCCGTCGCTCGCACTCGCCTCGCCGGCCCAGGCCGAGTTCGGCGGGCTGCCGCACCCCACGATCCTCGCCGCCTGCGCCCTGCTCGGCGTCGACGAGGTCTACGCGGCGGGCGGCGCCACCGCCGTCGCGATGTTCGCGTACGGCACCGAGTCCTGCCCGCCCGCCAACATGGTCACCGGCCCCGGCAACATCTGGGTCGCCGCCGCCAAGCGCTTCTTCACCGGGAAGATCGGCATCGACGCCGAGGCCGGACCGACCGAGATCGCGATCCTCGCGGACGCCACGGCCGACCCGGCGCACGTCGCCGCCGACCTGATCAGCCAGGCCGAGCACGACCCGCTCGCGGCCGCCGTCCTCGTCACCGACTCGGTCGAACTGGCGGACGCGGTGGAGCGGGAGCTCCAGCCGCAGGTCGAGGCCACCAAGCACATCGACGACCGGATCCTGCCCGCGCTCAAGGGCAGGCAGTCGGCGATCGTGCTCGTCGACGGCGTCGAGGAGGGCCTGCGGGTGGTCGACGCCTACGGCGCCGAGCACCTGGAGATCCAGACGGCCGACGCCGCTGCAGTCGCCGACCGGGTGCGCAACGCCGGCGCGGTCTTCGTCGGCCCCTGGGCGCCGGTGTCGCTGGGCGACTACGCGGCCGGCTCCAACCACGTGCTGCCGACCGGCGGCTGCGCCTGCCACTCCTCGGGCCTGTCCGTGCAGTCGTTCCTGCGCGGTATCCACATCGTCGACTACACGAAGGACGCGCTGGCCGAGGTCGCGCATCACGTGGTCACGCTGGCGGAGGCGGAGGACCTGCCCGCGCACGGCGCGGCGGTCAAGGCGAGGTTCGGCTGGAAGGTGCCCGGCAAGTGACGTTCGGAATCGACGATCTGCCCGTCCGCGAC
Organism: Streptomyces sp. NPDC002265; assembly: GCF_040296125.1. Taxonomy (NCBI): domain Bacteria; kingdom Bacillati; phylum Actinomycetota; class Actinomycetes; order Kitasatosporales; family Streptomycetaceae; genus Streptomyces; species Streptomyces sp. NPDC002265. The sequence goes on from NZ_JBEOWS010000112.1 coordinate 21,255, forward strand.
GAGCTGCGCGGTCAGTCCCCCTACGGCGCGCCCCAGCTCGACGTGCCCGTGCGGCTGAACACCAACGAGAACCCCTACCCGCTGCCCGAGGTGCTGGTCGAGCGGATCACCGAGCGGGTGCGCGCGGCCGCCCGGGACCTCAACCGCTACCCGGACCGGGACGCCGTCGAGCTGCGCACCAGGCTCGCCGAGTACCTGACGAAGACCGCCGGCCACCAGGTCGGCCTCGCGAACGTCTGGGCCGCCAACGGCTCCAACGAGGTCATCCAGCAGCTGCTCCAGGCCTTCGGCGGACCGGGCCGCACGGCCATCGGCTTCGAGCCGTCGTACTCGATGCACGCGCTGATCGCGCGCGGCACCGGCACCGGCTGGATCTCCGGCCCGCGAAGCGCCGACTTCACGATCGACCTCGCCGCCGCCGAGCGGGCGATCGCCGAGAACCGGCCGGACGTCGTGTTCATCACGACCCCCAACAACCCCACCGGCAACGCGGTCCCGCGCGAGACGGTCCTCGCGCTGTACGAGGCCGCCCAGGCGGCCAAGCCGTCGATCGTGGTCGTGGACGAGGCGTACGTCGAGTTCAGCCACGGCGCCTCCCTGCTGCCGCTGCTCGAAGGACGGCCGCACCTCGTCGTCTCGCGCACCATGTCGAAGGCCTTCGGCGCGGCGGGGCTGCGCCTGGGCTATCTCGCCGCGCACCCGGCGGTGGTCGACGCCGTGCAGCTGGTCCGGCTGCCGTACCACCTGTCGGCCGTCACCCAGGCGACCGCGCTGGCGGCCCTGGAGCACACCGGCACCCTGCTGAAGTACGTCGAGCGGCTGAAGGAGGAGCGGGACCGGCTGGTCCGCGAGCTCCGGGCGATCGGCTACGAGGTCACCGAGTCGGACGCGAACTTCGTGCAGTTCGGGCGGTTCGAGGACGCCCACGTCGTCTGGCGCAAGATCCTCGACCAGGGGGTCCTGGTGCGCGACAACGGCGTACCGGGATGGCTGCGGGTCACCGCCGGCACCCCGCAGGAGAACGACGCGTTCCTCGACGCGGTCCGTGAACTGAAGAAGGAGCAGAGAGCATGAACCGCGTGGGACGCGTGGAGCGGACGACCAAGGAGACGGGTGTCCTGGTCGAGATCGACCTCGACGGCACCGGCAGGACGGACATCTCCACCGGTGTCGGCTTCTACGACCACATGCTCGACCAGCTCGGCCGGCACGGTCTGTTCGACCTGACCGTGAAGACCGAGGGCGACCTGCACATCGACTCGCACCACACCATCGAGGACACCGCCCTCGCGCTCGGCGCCGCCTTCAAGCAGGCGCTCGGCGACAAGGTGGGCATCTACCGCTTCGGCAACTGCACGGTCCCGCTGGACGAGTCCCTCGCCCAGGTCACCGTCGATCTCTCCGGCCGCCCCTACCTCGTGCACACCGAGCCCGAGAACATGGCGCCGATGATCGGCGCGTACGACACCACGATGACCCGGCACATCCTGGAGTCCTTCGTGGCCCAGGCGCAGATCGCCCTGCACGTGCACGTGCCGTACGGACGCAACGCCCACCACATCGTCGAGTGCCAGTTCAAGGCGCTCGCGCGGGCGCTGCGCTATGCGAGCGAGCGCGACCCGCGCGCCGCCGGCATTCTTCCCTCCACGAAGGGCGCGCTGTAACCCATGACCGGTCTGTCCGCCATCCTGATCGTCGTCGGGCTCTTCCTCGTCGGCGGTATCTACTCCTTCGTGAAGCAGGAGATGCCCAAGAGCCTCATCGTGCTGCTGTCCATCGCCGCCGCCATGTGCCTGGTGGCCGGTGTCGTACGGCTGGAGGTGTGGAATTGAGCACCCCCAAGAAGGTCGTCGTCTTCGACTACGGCTTCGGGAACGTGCGTTCCGCCGAACGCGCCCTCGCGCGCACCGGTGCCGAGGTCGAGATCACGCGTGACTTCGACACCGCCATGAACGCCGACGGCCTGCTGGTGCCGGGCGTCGGCGCCTTCGCCGCCTGCATGAACGGCCTGCGCGCCGCCCGCGGCGACTGGATCATCGACCGCCGGCTGTCCGGCGGCCGCCCGGTGATGGGCATCTGCGTCGGCATGCAGATCCTGTTCGCCCGCGGCATCGAGCACGGGGTGGAGACCGAGGGCCTCGACGAGTGGCCCGGCTCGGTCGAACCGCTCCAGGCCGAGATCGTGCCCCACATGGGCTGGAACACCGTCGACGCGCCGGCCGGCTCCGAGCTGTTCGCCGGCCTGGACGCCGACGCGCGCTTCTACTTCGTGCACTCCTACGCGGTCCACGACTGGTCCCTGGAGACGCACAACCCGGCCATGAACGCGCCCAAGGTGACCTGGTCGACGCACGGCAAGCCGTTCGTGGCCGCGGTGGAGAACGGGGCCCTGTGGGCCACGCAGTTCCACCCCGAGAAGTCCGGCGACGCCGGAGCCCAGCTGCTGAACAACTGGATCGGAACCCTCTGATGGCCTCGAAGCTCGAACTCCTCCCCGCCGTCGACGTCCGTGACGGCCAGGCCGTCCGCCTGGTGCACGGCGAGTCCGGGACGGAGACCTCGTACGGCTCTCCCCTGGAGGCCGCCCTCGCCTGGCAGCGGTCGGGTGCCGAGTGGCTGCACCTGGTCGACCTGGACGCCGCGTTCGGCACCGGCGACAACCGCGCCCTGATCGCCGAGGTCGCCCGCGCCATGGACATCAAGGTGGAGCTGTCCGGCGGCATCCGCGACGACGACACCCTCGCCGCCGCGCTCGCCACCGGCTGCACCCGCGTCAACCTGGGCACGGCCGCGCTGGAGACCCCCGAGTGGGTCGCCGAGGTCATCGCCCGGCACGGCGACAAGATCGCGGTGGGCCTCGACGTCCGCGGCACCACCCTGCGCGGCCGCGGCTGGACCCGCGACGGCGGCGACCTGTACGAGACGCTGGCCCGTCTCGACAAGGAGGGCTGCGCGCGGTACGTCGTCACCGACATCGCCAAGGACGGCACCCTCCAGGGCCCCAACCTGGAACTGCTGCGCAACGTCTGCGCCGCCACGGATCGCCCGGTCGTGGCGTCCGGCGGCGTGTCGTCCCTGGACGACCTGCGGGCCATCGCCGAGCTGGTACCCCTCGGAGTCGAGGGCGCCATCGTCGGCAAGGCCCTGTACGCCAAGGCGTTCACCCTGGAAGAGGCCCTGGAGGCCACATCGTGATTCAGGACACCGTGTCATGACGTCCGAGGCCGTGCGACGGGCGCAGAGCGGAAGCCCCTGGGAGGAGTCCCTCGGCTTCGCGCGCGCCGTCGCGGCGGGCGACCGCGTCCTGGTGGCGGGCACGACGTCCTTCAAAGGCCGCGTGCTGTACGGGGAGGGCGACCCGTACGAGCAGGCCAAGGTCGCCTTCACCAGCGCGGTCGAGGCGATCGGCGAGTTCGGACTCGGTATCGACGCGGTGATCCGCACGCGGATGTACCTGAGCCATGTGCGGGACGTGGAAGCCGTGGGACGCGCCCACAAGGAACTCTTCGACTCGGTGCGCCCGGTCTCGACCCTGCTGGTCGTGGAGGGCTTCGTCGACCCGCGCATCCTGGTCGAAGTGGAAATAGAAGCATTCAGAGGAGCCGTGGATTCATGACCCTGGCGGTCCGAGTCATCCCCTGCCTGGACGTGGACAACGGACGGGTCGTCAAGGGCGTCAACTTCCAGAACCTGCGCGACGCGGGCGACCCTGTCGAGATGGCGAAGGTGTACGACGCCGAGGGCGCCGACGAGCTGACGTTCCTGGACATCACCGCCTCCTCGGGCAACCGGGAGACCACGTACGACGTGGTGCGCCGCACCGCCGAGCAGGTGTTCATCCCGCTGACCGTCGGCGGCGGGGTGCGCGCCGCGGAGGACGTGGACAAGCTGCTGCGGGCGGGCGCCGACAAGGTGGGCGTGAACACGGCCGCCATCGCCCGGCCCGACCTGATCCGGGAGATCGCCGAGCGCTTCGGCCGGCAGGTCCTGGTGCTGTCGGTCGACGCCCGGCGGACGCCGTCCGGGAGCTTCGAGGTGACCACGCACGGCGGCCGCAAGGGCACCGGCATCGACGCGGTCGAGTGGGCGCACCGGGCCGCGGAGCTCGGCGCCGGCGAGATCCTGCTGAACTCGATGGACGCGGACGGCACCAAGGACGGCTACGACCTGGAGATGATCGCCGCCGTCCGCAGGCATGTGACGGTCCCGGTGATCGCCTCCGGTGGCGCGGGCCGCCTCGGCGACTTCCCGCCGGCCGTCGAGGCGGGCGCGGACGCCGTACTGGCCGCCTCCGTCTTCCACTTCGGCGATCTGCGTATCGCCGAGGTCAAGCAGACCCTGCGGGAGGCGGGCCGCCCGGTGCGGTGACGCCGCGTCCGTGCGGACAGCCGCCGCGAGCCCCGGTCACCCC
>NZ_JBEOWS010000113.1:0-25632 GCF_040296125.1 Streptomyces sp. NPDC002265
ACTCCCACCCCCAGCGACCGGGAACGACGAGACCAGCCACCACGGTGCCAACAGCATCCCCACACCTCAGGACACGACATTTGGCCAGCAGGATCCCCGCAGGCGTGAAAATCGGTACAGGGGCTGTCCGCCGACGCCGCTTGATGTTTGGGCTGTGAGCCCGCATAGGAGTCTGGTGAGGGAGCCGTCAGAGGGGGCCACACACTGTCGCCTTGAGCACGCCGATCAGCTTCTCCGTTACCTCTTTGGCTTCCCGGGCAGCCCCTGCCCGCACCGGCGCATCAGGGGGTAGGCCATGGAGGAGTCGGGAGTAGACCACGATGACGGGACGGTCGCCAGGGTCGCGGCGATCGATATTGCGAAGGCGTCCGGAATGGTCTGCCTGCGCGTCCCGCACGACACCATCAAAGGCCGACGTGTTCAGAAGGTCTGGACGGTCGCCTCGACCACGAACACGATCCTCGAACTCGGCGACCGGCTGCTATGTCAGGGCGTCGAGCGGGTGGTCATGGAGGCGACCGGCTCGTACTGGCGCCCGTTCTTCTATCTGCTGGAGGCCCGCGGCTTGGACTGCTGGCTCGTCAACGCCCGCGACGTGAAGAACGTCCCCGGGCGCCCGAAGACGGACAAGCTGGATGCGGTCTGGCTGGCCAAGCTCGCCGAACGCGGCATGGTCCGTGCCTCGTTCGTCCCGCCGAAGCTGGTGAGGCAGCTGCGGGACTACACGCGCACCCGCACCGTGTTCGTCCAAGAACGCACCCGGCACAAGCACCGTGTCGACAAGGCCCTGCAGGACGCGCAGATCAAACTGTCCGACGTCGTCTCGGACCTGTTCGGCACGTCCGGGCGGGCCATGCTCGACGCGATGGTCGCCGGAGAGCGCAGCCCGCGCACCCTGGCCGACCTCGCCAAGGGAACCTGGTCAAGAAGAAGCCGGCCCTGATCGAGGCCCTGACCGGGCAGTTCGAAGACCACCACGCCCGGCTGTTGCGGGTGCTGCTGTCCACCGTTGACCACCTCACCACACAGATCGGCGAACTCGACCGTTTGATTACTCGGACGCTGGAGGAGATCATCACTCCACCAGGCAGCACAGTCGCCAGGGACGGAGTCGCCGGGGTCAGTGCACGGACTCTGGCCGAGAAGCTGGACGCCGTTCCCGGGATCGGGCCGACCACTGCGCAGATCATCCTCGCCGAGATCGGCGCCGACATGAGCCGCTTCCCCACCCCGGAACACCTCGTCTCGTGGGCGAAGCTGTGCCCCCGCACGATCCAGTCCGGAGCGAAGAACACCTCGGGGCCGGCCGGGAAGGGCAACCCCTGGCTCAAGGGCGCCCTCGGCGAGGCCGCCAACGCCGCCGCCCGCACCGATACCTTCCTCAACGCCCGCTACCGTCGCATCGTCAAACGCCGCGGCCACGCCAAAGCCCTGGTCGCTGTCGCCCGCTCGATACTCGTCATCGCCTGGCACCGCCGCCACCTCGACCCCGCCCGCAAGACCCGCGATCTCGTCCGCCAGCTCCAGGCCCTCGGCCACCAAGTCGCGCTCAGCCCGGCATCAGCCTGACCGCCCCGACACCGTCATCCGGTCCGCAAGCGGCCCGGATGCTGCCGCCTGCCCTCCCGCACATCAATTTTCCGATCAGCATCGCCGCCTCGAGCAAGAACTACCGCTACTCGACCAACTTCCAGGTCGATATCAACGCCAACAGCCGCCTGTTGGTGGTCATCGGACCACCGCTGCCGGGCAGCCGCAACGACTGCAGGGCCGTCACAGAGGCCGGCGTCGACCGGGCCTGCCGCGGGGCATCGGTCATCGCCGACGGCGGCTATCAAGGCATGGGGCTGCTCATCCCGCACCGCAGACGACGCGGCTAGCATCGCCTGAGTGGGACTGTAAGAGGTTCGGTGTAACTCCCGATCATGGAAGATGCATCGATGACCAGTGAGAACGTGTCCGAGTCCGAGGCCGTCGCGCCTACGAAGGCTGTGTCGGTGAAGGCCGTGGACGACCAGTTGATCGACGAGCTGGTCCACCGGGCCCAGGCCGAGGGGCTGCGGCTGACCGGTGAGGGCGGGCTGTTGCAGCAGCTGACCAAACGGCTGCTGGAGGGCGAGGTCACCGACCATCTCGGCTACGGCAAGCACGATCCGGCCGGCAAGGACGGCGGCAACTCCCGCAACGGCAAACGCTCCAAGACCGTTCTGACCGACGTCGGACCGGTGGAGATAACCGTGCCGCGCGACCGGGACGGCTCGTTCGAGCCGAAGATCGTCAAGAAGCGGCAGAAGCGCCTGACAGGCGTCGACGAGATGGTCATCTCGCTGGCCGCGAAGGGCCTGACCACCGGCGAGGTCCAGGCCCACCTCGCGGAGGTCTACGGTGCTGAGGTCTCCCGCCAGACCATCTCCACCATCACCGACCAGGTCCTGGAGGGCATGGTCGAATGGCAGAGCCGCCCGCTCGACGCCGTCTATCCGGTGATCTTCATTGACGCCATCCACGTGAAGATCCGTGACGGCGCGGTCGCCAACCGGCCCATCTACGTGACCCTGGCCGTCACGGCAGAGGGCCGGCGGGAGATCCTGGGCCTGTGGGCCGGGGACGGAGGCGAGGGCGCCAAGCACTGGCTGCACATCCTGACCGAGATCAAGAACCGCGGCGTCAGCGACGTCCTCATGCTCGTCTGCGACGGGCTGAAAGGCCTGCCCGAGGCGGTGGAGACCGTCTGGCCGCAGACGATCGTGCAGACGTGCGTGGTCCACCTGCTGCGGAATTCCTTCCGCTATGCCGCCCGCCAGGACTGGGACAAGATCGCGCGTCTCCTCAAGCCCGTCTACACCGCTGCAACCGAAGAGGCCGCTCTCGAGCGGTTCGCCGAGTTCGTCGAGGCCTGGGGCAGGAAGTATCCGGCGATCGTGAAGCTCTGGGAGAACGCCTGGGAGGAGTTCACCCCTTTCCTGCGGTTCGACACCGAGATCCGACGCATCGTCTGCAGCACCAACGCGATCTGGGTGTTGTACTTCTATTGCCGAATGGGGGGTTGCTCCCTCAAGCGGCGTACGAAGAGGCCCGTCCTGACTCTGAACGCGATTGACGGTGATTCAGCTGTCCTGGATTCGAAGTGTCGGGCGGGCCGTCGGCGCGGCCCCCGGGCGCCTGGCTTGAAGAGAGCCTGTCCGACTCAACCCAGATCTGCCGACGTGCGGGGACCGCGCTGCCACCGTATCGGCAGCATGGGAGGACCAGGAGTTGGAACCACGCCACGGCGTCACCGGAATCGACCCGCACAAGCGCACCGCTACGATCTGCCTGGTCCATCAGCGAGGCGAAGCGGAACAGGCCGCTTCCTTCGCTGTCACGCCGGACGGGATCACTGGACTGCTGGGCTTCCTCGGTGACAGCGAGCTGGTGATCGACCGGATCGGCATCGAAGGATCATCCGGCCTGGGGCAGCCGCTCACCCTGGTCCTGGCCGCGGCCGGATACGACGTGAGGGAAGTACAGCCGAACCGCACCGCAGAACGCCGCAGGCGGCGACGCCGCGCCAAGACCGACATCGAAGACGCGGAAGCGATCGCCCGCGAGACCCTGGCCGACCCGCACCTGCCCCCGGCCGGCAAGCACGCCGCCCCGGACGCTGCCTGGGACGAACTCACCGCCATCCACGACTGGCGGTCCTCCCTCATCCTGCAGCGAACCCGCCAGCTGACGGAAGCCGAGGCCGTTCTCGTCGCGCTGCCTCTGGACATATGAGCCGAACTCCCGCTGACCAGCCGGGTATTGCCCCAACTGGAGGCACTGGAGACCATCGCCGACCACCAGCCCGAGATGGCTTCGGCAACCCTGACACACTTCGACCGCCTGGCCGCCGCGCTCGACGACATCCAGCGGCTGACCCGGCGGATCAAGGACCTCGACAAGAAGATCCCGGCGCTGCTGGCTGCCCTGGGCTGCACACTCACCGAGATCTGCGGCATCGGCACGGTCACTGCCATGGAGCTGCTGGCCGAGGTCGGAGACCCGTGCCGGTTCCGCACCGAGGCCCAGTCCGCCCGATGGTGCGGTGCCGCTCCGCTGGCCGTCTCCTCCGGCGAAGGACACGGCCGAGCCCGCCGCCACCGGCTCGACGTCGGCGGCAACCGCAAGGTCAACTCCGTGCTGCACACCGTCCACGTCACCCAGGTCCGCTGCCACGAGCCGACCCGATCCTTCATGGCCAGGAAGATCAGCGAGAACATGCCCAAACGGTCCGCGCGCCGAGCGTACAAGCGTCAGCTCGCCAACGTGATCATCCGGCACATGTGGAGGGACGCAGAACAGCACCCTGCCCAACCGCCCGCACGCACCGCAGCTTGACAAGAGAGCTTCGAGTCGGTGAACGCGCGAATCCGACGGGCAGTCAAGGCCCGCGGGCACTTCCCCAACGAGCAGGCCGCCCTGAAGTGTGTCTACATGGCGATCATGTCTCTCGATCCCACCGGCAAGGGCCAAGCCCGCTGGACCATGCGCTGGAAGACCGCACTGAACGCCTTCGACATCACCTTCGACGGCCGCCTCTCAGCCGCCCGCCAGTAACCCTCAACTACCCCAGTTACACCACTCGTTTGACAGTCCCCAGCCACGTCGGCGCGTTTGCGCGCATGATCTGCGACCGCACTGGCGCCGATCTTCCGGCATGGATCCGTGGCGTCCGCGCGGACGAACTGCCGCACCTGCACGCCTTCAGCGATGGGCTCGAACGAGATATGGACGCCGTCGTCGCAGGTCTCACCCTGCCTTGGAGCAGCGGCCCCGTCGAAGGTCACGTCAACCGGATCAAAATGCTGAAACGACAGATGTATGGACGGGCCTCGCTCCCGCTCCTGCGCAAGCGAGTCCTTCTCGCATGACGCTCCGTTGCCGCTTCACGAAAATCTTGGCTGAACCCAGGTCCTGCCCGGCCTCGTCCTCGAAGACGATCCACGCGCCCAGGAGCTGGGCCATCCTCTTACCCGTGACCACTGCTCCGTCCGCCACCTGGCCACTGCCTGCTCATCGCGCTCGACGGCCCTGTGCGCGGGGACCTGCGGTGACCAGCCCATTCGGTGCAGCAGATACGACACCCCACGCGGGGTATACCGGTAGCCGAACAGGCTATGGATCAGCTGCGCGACCCTCGCCAGGGTCCACCGCTGGTCCTCTGTCCAGCCGTGCGCCGCCGGCCCCGCCTCCAGCTCGGCCTGCAGTCGTTCCGCCTGGGCATCGCTGAGCTGACACGGGAAGCCGCCGGGCCCCTTTGAAGCCAGAGCCTCGCTGCCGCCCTCGCGCCAGGCGTACGCCGACTTCCGCGACACCCGTAACCTGCGGCAACCTCAGCGTCAACTACTGCCGTCAAGGCACGCAAAGGAGCCCCACCGAGAAGAAATTCGGTGGGGCTCCTTTGCGGCCATCAGAGTTGTGAGCTGGGACTTTGTGCGCTCACCCTTCGACCCGTTCCGATCTTGACGTGAGTTTCTACGGCAACGTGCCAGACCAAGTCCGGTGAATGCCCCCAGGAGGCACGCGCACTACCCAGGAATAACGTCAACGTTATTCTGCGACAGAACCTCAAGAAGCAAATCGAATTTGGAAATTGGCCCGTCGGCAATATCCATTACCGCGGACAAGGAAGAACGTGCGACGGAAATGTTCCGCCAAATCAGCCGAACCGGTGCGCCTTGGAGATAATCCTCGAGAGACTCTTCCAATTCGGTAAAACTCTGCCCGATATACCCTCCTGGGCCACGGAAAGCCTCACCAATCGCGCAGAAGAAACTCGCGACATCCTTGATTTCATCACCTCCCATAACGATCTCTCGAGGGGGAATCGAATACTCCCCCTTAGAAGCAGATTCGGCGTACCTGAGCCCGGCTACTTCTAGCCACGCTTCACGGGATCCGACCTGAAGCGTGCACCATTCACCACGCCGCGGTTGGGAAACGCGGAACCTGTCCCACAACCTGCGGGCCTCGGCATGCGGAGGCAACCCCGTTTGTGCCGTGACGACTAGATATTCCGGCGCATCTCCGACGACTAGCTTGGCGCCCCACAGCGGGTAGCGCCCCATGGGCAGACCTTCGGTGTCGAGGACAAGGACCTCGATGTCACCCCTAAGCGTCTCGATCGGCGCGTTCAGGGTCGGCCGCACAAGCCTGAAGGTGACTCGGGCGTTCTCGGCTTCAAGGAACGCGCCGAAGTCGTCGTCGCTGTAGCGCCCGACAAAAAACCCTTCCAGATCGCAAGCGAATGCGAATGTGTCATTTTCCTCGAACCGGACAGAGTATTTCACCGACAACGTCGCCCACCTTCCACCGGGAACACGTCGAATCAACAGGTAGGAAAAACGGTGATCTTCTTGTACTTGACTTTCGGGTCCGTATAGCCATAATCTCCAAAGCGGTTCGGACCGACGATCCTGTACGTATTGCCTTTCCCGGGAACCTCCCATTCGGGCGAGCCTTGGAAGCCCGACTCCGCGTGAGGACCCCACTTGGCCGCGTGCCTCGCCGATTCGTGCCCTTGATAAAGCCTTTGAGTAGGATCCGTGAGGCTTTCCGTGCGTGGGGTCCCCTGCCCGGCCTTAATCCTGGCAATCTCGTCTGCAGCCCACCCAGGAACACCGTTGTCGTTGTGCACCAGCACTGGCGTTGTGCCGGCGAGTACATAGTACGTGTGCAGATCACGGACCGTGAGGTTTTGGACCGTGGTCGTCAGTACCGTCCAACGCTTGACTGCCGCGACCCGGACCCGCGTCCCCGCCTTGGTGCTCAGCCACTCACCCGGCTTGAGGTCAGTCGCCCGGAGCCAGACTCCGAGTTCCGGTACCCAGAAGGGGTGTCCGTCCGTCGCGGTGACCGATGCGGTCTTGGTCCCCTTCTTGCCGTTGGTGTCGACGGTGACCTTGACGAGGTGCTTGAGTCCCGTGCCCTTGATCTCGGCAGTGACCGTCTCGGCCTTGTTGCTCCCCGGGTTCTCCGGGTCGGCGGCGAGGACCTTGTCGCCGATGTCGACGTCCTTGATCGCCTTTGTGGTGCCATCGGCCATCAGCACTCTGGTGTCAGGCGTGAAGCTGTTAGGCACCTTGCATGCCTTGGCCAGCTTCTCGGCTTCCTTCGCCGCCTTTCTGGCTTTGCGCCAGCCCTTGAAGTCGCTCCAGAGTTTCTTGCCCAGGCCAACGATCCGCTTGCCCACGGCGAGGGCCTTGTCGACCCGCCACCCGTACTTCGCCGCCAGTCGGCCCAGGGGTCCGCCGCTGACGAGCGAGGACACCACATTGAGCGCGGTGTTGCCGCAGGAACCGATGTTTCCCGTGGTGAAGCAGTCGAGGGCATCGGTGATGCCGAGTTCGTCGGCGATTATCTTGCCGAGTTCCTTGGCGATGGCGATCGCGCGCTGCTTGGCGGCGTCCTCCTTGGCGCGGGACTCGTCCGCCTTGGCCTTTGCTGGCGTGTCGACTGAGTCGGCACCGTTTCCGTTGCCGCCGCTTCCGCCCGTGGAAGTGGCGCCGTTGCCCTTGCCTTCCCCGTCCTTGTTGATCGTGTCGATGGTGTCCTTGGTGCAGCTGTAGTTGGACGGACCGCAGCTTTCGAGCCCCGAGGGGTCACTACGCGTCACCGGACTGTTGTCGGCGTAGGCGTAGCCGTTGATCTGCTGCGGGTCGTCGAAGTTGACGATCGGGTCGGCGGAGATGAAACGCCCGGTATCGGCGTCGTACTCGCGCGCCCCGAGGGTGACCAGGCCTGTGGACGCCTGGACGGTGCCGCCCACGAAACCCTTGTCATTGACCCACGACGTCCCGGAGCCGGACGACTCGTCACGGGTGTTGCCGAACGGGTCCGTGCGTCGGCGTGACGTCACGCCCGTCTTGGCGTCGATGGAGAGATCCGCCGTGCCCTGGTGATCCGCGCCGAGGAAGTGCACCCCGCTCACGTCCCGCATCGCCACCGTCATCGAACCGAAGGTGTAGTAGCGGGTCGCGGTCACCTTGGACGTGGCCTTGTCCAGGTGGAGTTCCGTGCCGGGCAGGTAGAAGGTCTTCTCGGTGGGGGTGTCCCTCAGGATGCGTTCACCCGAGGCGTCGTACTTGTACGACGTCACCTTCCCGTCCGCGTTGGTGACCTGCGTCAGCTCGTTCTGCTTGTCCCAGTCGAGGGTCTGCGTGTCACCGGACAGGACCCGTGTGTGGGTGTTGCCCGAGATGTCATAGGTGTAGGTGTCCTGGGAAGTGACCTCCGGGGTGGTGCTGGTGGCGGCCGTCTTCTCGACGACCTTCGAGACGGTGTGCGGACCGGAGTCCGTGCCGTTCGGACCGGAGCCCTTGCCATAGGTGTAGTCGCGGGTCGAGGTGCCGGCACCGTTCAGGCCGTGGCGCACCTCGCTCGTGCGATTGCCGATGGAGTCATAGCCGTATTCGGTCCAGTACGGGGAGACGCCGCCGACCGTCGAGGCCGACGCGCCCGAGGAACAGGCCGCATCCGTGTTGCCCGTTCCCGAGCCACCGCCGGGCGTCGTGGACGAGGTCCACGCGTCCGTCAGCCGGCTCAGCCCGTCGTAGCTGAAGCACTGCACATCGCTCGCGCCGGCGCTCGGAGTGTCGGCGATGGAGAGGATGTTGCCGCTGGCGTCGTACGTGTAATCGGCGTCGTAGGCCTTGCTCGCTCCGCCCTCGACAGTGATGTTGGAGTTCTTGAGCCGGTCGGTACCTGCCTCGTAGTTGTACGACAGCCAGGTCTTCTTGTCGCCGCTGCCGCCCGTGTACAGCTCGATCTGTTCCAGGTTGGACGTGGGCGAGTACGTGACGTCCGTGACGTAACTTAGGCCGCCGAGCGAGGTGGTGAGGCCCGACGGACGCTGCAGGTCGTCATAGCCGTACTTGATCGCTTCGGCCGGCAGGTCACCGACCGCGGGCAGTCCCTGCCCCTGCACCGAACTGTCGTCGTTGTACTGATCCGTGTACTCGTACGTGCCGCCCAGTTGGGGCTCGGCCGTCTTCGACAGGGTGTACTTCGTCGAGGTCGGCTTGTAGTCGTTGTCCGCGTCGAGGACCGGGTAGATCACCGACGAGTAGACCGCGCCGTCCTTGTACGTGTACCTGCCGTACAACTCCCCCTTGAAGATCGTGTCGTACTTCGTCACCGACAGCTTGGTGCCGGTGTCCGCCTCGCCCTGCCAGGTCGAGATCTGTCGGCCCAGCTCGTCGTACTTCATCGACGTCTTGGTGCCGTTGAGCGTGACCGAGGTCGGGCGGTCCATCGTGTCGTAGGTGAACGTGGAGGTACCGGTGTCGGGGTCGACAGCCGTCTTCCTCCGCCCCATCTGGTCGTAGTCGTACGACCAGACGTTCCCGGCGTCGTCCGTCACCTTCGACAACTGGCCCGAGGGCTTGTAGTCGTACGAGGTGGTGACCGGGTCACCTCCCGCGGGGTACTCGATCCGCTTGGTCGCCTGCTCCCGCGCGTCGGACACGACCGTGACGGTCGGCTGCCCGGCCGGCGGGTTGGTCGTGGTCCTGTCACCGCCGTACGTGTACGTGGTGCGGTACTTCTCCGCCCCCGCGACCTTGAAGATCGACGCCGTGGCGCGGCTCGCGCCGTCGTACTCCGTGACCGTCTGCGCGTCCAGGTCCTCGTCGCGAGGCACGAACAGAGTGGAGGACGTGGCACCGGAGGCGTAGTAGGTGTCGTTGACCTTGACCACGCGGTTGGAGCCGTCGTAGACGGTGTCGGCGATCATGCGGCCGCCGCCGTCGCCCTCGGTCTGTTGCTGACGCGGGCGTAGCAGACCGTCGTACAGGGTCCACTCGCTGCCGTACGAGGTGCCGTCGTTCTCGATCTTCTGGGTGTGGACGGCGGTCGGGCCCGAGTCGCCACGGATCAGGTAGTCGTACTTGATCGACGGCGTCAGACCGATGCGGTCGGAGAGCCAGACGGAGGTCAGGCGGCCCAGGCCGTCGTAGGCCAGCTCGGTGCGTTTGCCGTTCTCGTCGACCTTGGCGCTCGGCACGCCCCATTGGGGGGCGTACTCGGTTGAGGTCGTCCAGCCCAGGGTGTTGGTGACCGTGGACTTCGTGGCTAGACCGTAGGCGTTGTCCGTGTAGACGGTCGTCGTGGTGTGGGTTTCCGAGTCCTTGACCGTGAGGGGGCGCCCGTAGGAGTCGTACGTCGTGTCGGTGGTCGTCTGGTATGTCGCCACGTTGCCGTCGTGGGCCGTCAGACGCTTGGTGAGGGTCGCGTCACCCTTCGTCGGGGCCGCGCCCAGGGTGGTGGAACCGTCGTACAGCGTCAGATCGTCGGAGAGGACCTGAGTGGCGCGGTTGGGTGTCGTGGCGCAGTCCACGGAGACCGTTTCCGTACGCGAGACATATGTGTACAGGTGGGCGCTCGCGTTGTCCGCGTACTCGGTACGCGTGCACTGGTTGTCGGCGACGCCGACCTCACCGTCGTCGTCGACCTGGGTGAGACGGCCGGTCGCGCTGTCGTACACGTTGGTGGAGCGGGTGTTGCGCCAGCCGCCCACGGCAAGGGCCGTGTAGGAGTTGGTGGCTCCCTTCGCCACATAGCGCGACTTGCGGGTGCCCCAGTCGTGGGTCTCGGTCCCGGTGACCGCGGTCCACGGCTCGGTGACGGCCTTCTCGGTGATCTTGTCACCGTTGTAGGTGACCGTCTCCAGCTCGAAGCCGGCCTTCCAGTCCGAGTCGGTGTACGCGACGCCGTTGGAGTCGGTCACGCTCGCGGAGCGGGTGGCGCCGCTCTTGTCGACGTCCCCGTCGAGGCCCCTGAAGAAGGTGTGCTCGGTCTTGGTGTTCGAGGCGGAGTTGGTGCCGTCGGAGGTCTCGACACGGACCTTGCCGTAACCACGCCAGTCGCCCCACGTGCGGTACTCGTCCTTGGTGATGCCGTCGGCCTTGGCCTTGCGCCAGCCGGCGTCGCCCAGATACGTGTACGAAGTGACCTGGTTGGGGCTGCCGCCGGTCAGGTCGTTCTCGACGACCGACGCGACCACGTACTTGTGGAACCAGTCCACGATCGGGTCGCTGACACCCGGAGGAGTCCACTTCACCGGGAAGCAGCGCTTGGTGGAGGAGTCCTCCGCCGGCAGGCTGCTGGTCGTGCACTGTGTGTCGGCGTAGTTGACGCTGAGGACACTGCCCGCCTCGCTCTTCACCGAGGAGAGCCGGAAACGGTAGAAGGGCTGCAGGTTGTCGCCGGTCACGTCGACGCGGTTGGCGAGCTGCTGGCCGCCGAGCTCGACCGACGGCACGGAGGCGTCGGTGCCCACCTTGCCGGTGTGGCTGATGCCGTTCAGCCACAGCGACTTGGAGGCGTCACCATTGTCCGTGAAGATGTGGGAGAGGCTCCACTCGTCGACCGGGCTGTATGTGGAGTCGCCGGTCCGGATCTGCGTCGTGATCTTGGTGAGCTTCTTGCGGGTCCAGAAGGTAGGCGAGTTCTGGCCGGGACACTTGGTGTCGGCCTTGCAGTTCTGGTCCCAGGGCACGTCGGGCCAGTCCGCCGCCGTGGAGTCCGTGAGCGCGCCGGTCGAGCAGTCGGTCAGGGAACCGATGCAGCGCTCGGTGGTGGTGAAGACGACCTGGGCGGCCGGCTTGGTGGAGTACGCCTTGCCCGCGCGCTGGCCGTAGTCGACGCGCTTGAGGTAGCCACCGCGGATGTAGGGCTTGCCGTTCTCGGTGGTCTTCAGGCCCTGCGTGTAGTAGTTCGTCTCCTTGCCGTAGAAGTACGACATCACGTTGCCGTGCGGGTCGATGACGTGGTCGAGGTTCCAGCGCCAGGCCTGCGTGCAGTACGCGTTGGCGAAGGTGGCGTTGTAGCAGGGCTCGCCCGAGTCGTCGCCGTAGACGGGGACGGTCCAGGTGGAGTCGGTCTCCTCATTGCCGGTCGCGTAGCCGGGCAGCCGGTTCAGGCCGAAGAAGTACTGGGTGCCGTCGCCGGTCGTGACCTTCCAGTACTCACCGTCGTTGTCGCCGTTGCTGGCGCCGGTCAGGTGCTCGACCTTGGAGTTGTCGTCATTGCCGATCCGCCACTTGCCCGTGGTGTCGTCCTTGACGATCTCGCCGGAGGTGCCGCCCGCGAGGGAGAGCGTCGCGTTGTCGAACGCCCAGCACTGGTCGCCGAGGTTGGCGGCCTGGCCGTCGTCGGCGCAGCCCTTGTAGCTGCGCTCGATGAAGCCGGGATCGTAGGAGAAGCCCTGGCCGACCCACGAGCCCTGGTTGTTCGTGGCCGCGGTCTGACCGTCGATCGACTGGGAGTTGTAGCTCAATCCGACCGGAGGCTGCGTCCCGCCCGGTACAGGCGGGAGGGTCAGGGGGTACGACCAGGTGAAGGCGCCCGAGCTGGTGTCGACTCCCCACTCCGAGGACGGAGAGAGGCTGGTCGCCTTGTAGTCGCCCTGGTCGCCACCGCTGCTCGCGGTGGCCGCGAGCACGGTGGCCGAGGCAGCGCCGGCCGCCGCGGTCATCAGCTGGGAGCTGGTTCCCGACGTGTCACCGGCCGCGGCGACCCTCGCCGTCAGCGTCTGTCGCGCCGCGTTGTTGCTGCTTTTCAGATATGTCGGGACCGAGCAGCCCTTCTTCTCGGGCGTGGTCAGCACACATTCGGGGAACTGCGCGAGGCGCAGCCGGGAGCCGTAGCCGCCGCCGTAGGCGTCCGCGAAGTCCGAGTAGTCCAGGGTGACCTGGGCGTCACCGTGAGCGCTCTCGCCGTCCGTGCGGGCGACAGTGAACAGGACTCCGTCCACGCCGGCGGCCTGGGCCGCCTTGCGGCCCAGCACCTCGACGCGCACGGAATCGGCGCTCTTGTCCCCTCCGACGGCCTTGGCCGTCAGGGGCAGGCCAGCGGCCTTGGCCGCTCTGCCGGAGAGAGCTACCTCGGCGTTGCCCGCCTTGGGCCAGTGGGCCTCGGTGGCGTGCTTGACCGCGGCCTTCTCGGCCGCGTCGGCCTTGTTGTACTTCTTGGCCCTGGCGTTCTTGCCGCGGACCGGGTCATCGAGATCGGTCTGGGACTTGGGCCTGGTCTGACCCGTGGCGGCTGTGGCGTCGACCGGAACGAACTGCGGGAGCAGGCCGATGGACAGGGCCAGACCGAGGACCAGCGCGGTGCGGCGAGTGCCGCTGCGCCGGCCCGGTCTGGCAGACCGGAACCAGGGGGGCGAGGACATGACATCTCCAGGTGAATCGAGCAGCCGGCATCGGGCGATGGCGGCATCGGGGAGCGGTGAGAATCAGGGAATCCCGAGGCCGAAAACATGTGGAAATGGGGGAAATCGGCCTACGGGAGCTGTCGGAATCGAAGGGCCGACGTGAGAAGGCGGCCTGAGCCGAGGAAAATCCACGTCAGGAAGCAACAGGACGTGTGGACGGGTAGCTGTGTGCCGCCCGTCCACACGTCCGGGTTCGGGCGGACCCGGCACCCCCGAAGGGGCGCGGGACTGTGCCGTCGGCGGTTCCGCCACCCGTGGGGACCACGGCGCCGGAACCGCCTTCTTGCGGAGCGCCTACGTCTCGTCGATGCTCGCGCCGGCCGGCATGACCGCCACCAGCGAGACGAGTGACGCGTCCAACGGCCCCTGGTACATGCGCACTTCGTCGATGGCGCCGGAGAAGTACTCACTCGCGGCAGTACCGGTCAGGGTCCTGCCGATCTGAAGGCCCGTCTTGCCGAAGTCCCAGGTGTTGTCCCAGGGCGCCGAGGCCGCCGCGACACCGTTGACGTACAGGAGCACGTCGCCGAAAACCGCGTTGTAGACGAGGGCCAGGTGGTCGCCGTCGCCCTCCGAACTGGGCAGGTCACCGTTGTCCAGGACGGTGGTGGTGACCGGGGCGGCCGTGTCGGCGCCCGTCACCGCCAGCTGCCAGCGGTTGCTCGCGGCCAGGTACTTCACGGTGACCGCGCTGCCGTTCGTGCCGGACAGCGAGAGGACCGTCTCGTTGGTGCCCGGGTTCGTCGCGGCGAGCCGGGCGCGGGCGGTCAGCGTGAAACTGTCCTGCGCGGAGAGCAGACCCGCGGCCCTGGAGGCGTAGGCGTTCGTGCCGTTCAGCGCCAGGTGTCCGTCACCCCACAGCGGTTCGGCCGGGGGGACGCAGTCCGGATCGAGCTCGGGATCGCAGGAGTCGTCGGGCAGATAGATGGAGGCTCCGCCGCCCATCGTCAGCCCGGTGCCGCCGCCCGTCTCGGGCGAGACGGAGGACGTCGCCTCGTCCAGCTGCCAGTAGGCGAGCTGGTGGGGCTGGATGCCGCCCAGTTCCTGTCCCTCGGTCTCCGGGATGACCCGGTCGTGCAGTTTGACGTCGGCCACGCTGCCCTTGAGATAGTTCGTGTAGCCGCCGAGGGAGAGCTTGCGGCCGATCTGCAGGCCACCGGTGGCATTCCAGGTGGTGCGCCGGGCCTGGACGTCGTCGGCGACCAGGACGCCGTTGACGTAGAGCATCATCTTGCCGAGTTCCGCGTCGTAGACCCCGATGAGGTGGGTCCAGGTGTCAGGGACGGCAGTGGCTCCCGAGACCTTCCAGGTGCCGAGCGACTCCATGTCACTGACCGGTATCCGGAACGTCCATGACTTGGTGTCGGCGTCGTAGCCGAGCTCGAACCCGGGCTGGGACGTGCCGTCCTGGCTGACGACGGTCACGCTCTCGGTGGGCAGCGAGGGCAGCATCACCCAGGCGCTCACGGAGAAGGTCTTTCCAGTGTCGACGGCCGGTGCCCCGGCGTCCAGGTAGGCGTTCGCGGTGCCGTCCAGAGAGGCGGCGG
Organism: Streptomyces sp. NPDC002265; assembly: GCF_040296125.1. Taxonomy (NCBI): domain Bacteria; kingdom Bacillati; phylum Actinomycetota; class Actinomycetes; order Kitasatosporales; family Streptomycetaceae; genus Streptomyces; species Streptomyces sp. NPDC002265. The sequence goes on from NZ_JBEOWS010000113.1 coordinate 14,788, forward strand.
TGTCGGTGGAGCCGAGCGGTCCACCGACACCGAAGGTCACCCCGGAACCGGCGGTGGCACTGGGTGCGCCGTTGCTGCCCGCCGCCTTCGAGACTCCCTTGGCGTCACCGAGCGTCCAGCCCGCGACCGGGGCACGGCCGTCGCTGACCAGGAAGGTATGGGTGGTCGAGGTCAACTGCGGGTTGCCCGCGCCGTCGATCGCCGTGACGTGAAGGAAGTACGGGCCTTCGCTCGGTGGCATCCAGCGGATGATGGCCGGGCCGCCGGTGGATTCCGCGTTCACCGTCACCGGCGTGCTCACGGCGCGCGGGCCGGTGAAATAGTACTTGTACTTCGTCACATCGGTGGACGGCGAGTCCATGGTGAAGTTGCCGTAGTCACCGGTACCCGCGTGCCAGGCGTCGTCGTCCGGGTACAGGGCCGAGGTGATCACGGCCGGCTTGGGCTTGGTGCTGTCGAAGATGAACTCGCAGCGGGTCTGATCACCGTCGGTGGACCAAGGACCCCACGAAGTCTGGTCATAGCCCTGGACCGCCCAGGCGACGGTGGTGTTCGACGGGATGGTGAAGCCCGGCTCGCCGTCGCCGGTGACGTCGCTGCCGATGGTGTACTTGAACACGACCTGGCCGGTGTTGCCCTTGCCGGAGGTGTTCTGCTTGCCGGTCGTCGCGTAGTGGACCACCTCGGCGCCGGAGCTGTTCGTCCACCAGACCTTGAACTTCGCCTGCAGGGACTCTGTGTTGCCCTTGACGTCGTTGTGGTCGTAGTCCTCGATCACCGCGGTCACACGCGGCGCTTCGGTCACGTAGTGCTGGGTCGCCTTGCCGTACTCGCACGCGCCGCCGGGAGCCATCTCCAGCTCGTCCGTGTCCGGCTGGAGTGGCGGTCGGTTGTACGTCACCGAGACGTACGCGTTGCCGCAGAAGCGCTTCCAGTACGAGGTGTCGGACTCGCTGGCCGCCTTGAGACGGAACGTGGTGGTGTCCCAGCCGCTGTCGGCCGCCTTCTGGATTGTGCTCTTGGCGTCGAACCGCACATTCTGGTTGGTCGACGTGCAGGAACCCGCCGGGTTGGTCGGGGACTTGGAGGCGACGGTGGCCTTCGAGGACGGCTGGTTGGACCAGTTCGTCGACGAACTGATCGCGCTCGCGCCACTGCTGTTGACCCGGGCCAGCTGCACCTCGCGCGCGGAGTCGCTGTAGGTGAACACCATCGTCACCGCGAACTCCGCATCGACGATGTCCTTGCCCTCGAAGGTCCCTGTGGGGATCGCGAAGAACTGCCGCTTGACGTCGTCGCTGCTGGCGCAGCGGAAGGACACGTCGGACGGGCAGCGGCCCACGCCCTCGTCGTCGTCGAACTTCCAGTACGAGTTGGAGGACCAGTGCGAGGACACCATGGTCCAGCTGCTGCGGTTGGCGGTTTTGACGACGGGGTCGATGTAGACCGGGAACACCGTGTCTTCGTCGGCGAGCAGCCGGGCATCCGGAGTGAGCGTCAGGGTGTCCGGCGCCAGTCCCACGGCCACATCCGCGACCTGGGCGCCGTCGGGAGGTGTGACCGCCTCGGTGTCCGCGGTCGCCTGGGCCGACGGGGAGGGCGACGACTTCGCCCCGTCCGCCGCCCCATCCCCGTGACTGGAGTCCCACATCAGAGGCTGGGGCGCCTCGAAGACCGTGCCGCCGGATCCGCTGTCGGTGGCGGTAAGCCCGCCGTCCGCGGTCTTCTTCAGCTCGACGGACGAGGAGGACTCCATGGGCAGTTCGAGTCGGGCCAGTTCGGGATTGGCCGCCGCCTTCGCGTCCTTGACCACCAGAACGTGCGAGAAGCCCTCGGCGCTGGCGGTGACCTTGAGGTCGACGCCGTCCATGACGTTCCTGTACGTGGCGGTCGAACCGTCGATCTCCGGCTTGGGCAGCTTGCTCGGCCAGTCGAGGGCCAGCGAACGCCCGTCCTTGTCTATCTCCGCGAACGTCGAATCGCCACCGCCGGAGAAGGACATGGCGGTGAGCGCGGCCCGCGGCGCGTACGAGCCGTTCCGCTGCCTGACCAACGTCGTGTCGATCGCCGTCCACTTGCCGTTCTTGCGGGTGCGGACCGGCTGGACGTACTGGGTGACGGTGAAGGTGCCGTCCGGGTTGGCGACGGTGGTGCTCCGCTCGTCGCGCAGACTCATCACCTCAACGGAGTCACCCGACTTGGCGGCCTTGGCCTGCGCCGCGTCCTGGGTGAGCGCCGGACTTTCGGAGCTCTTCGCGGCCTTCGCCGCATCGGCCTGCGTCGCTCCACCCAAGCTGGACGCGCCGCTCATACCGGTCGTCAGCAGGGCCGCGAGGGCCGTGCCGACAGCGACGGCGCGGCGCCTGCCGCGCAGTCTTTCGTGCATACGGAGTTTCATCGTGCTGTGTTTCCCTCTCCCCGGACTCCCCGAAGTCCCTGAACCGCCGGTCATCCCACCACTCCGAACGCCACGCCCTCGTCGGGCAGTCCGGCCGAGCCGGGCTTGTAGGTCGTGGTCCCGGTGCTCGTCGTACCGTCGATGTCCGTCCACGGGAGGACGTAGAGCGCTCCCTTGGGGCTGTCCGAGGCCTTGCTGTACGGCACACCGACGTAGAGGTTGCTGGTACCCGAGGCCAGGGCGAGGCCGTTGTAGTCGCGCGCGGTGGCGGTGCCCGGCAGCCCTGAACCACGGACGAGGAGCTTGTCGGCGGTGCCGACGGACGCGTCCAGGGGTCGGAAGATCTGAATGGCGCCCGTGTCCTTCACCGAGGCCGTGTCCTTGCCCGGGGCTCCGACAGCGAGGCGGACGTTCGCCGTGCTGGTGACGACGCTGGTGTTGGTGTTGACGATCGTCACCCGCTGGCCGAAGAAGTCCCCGGCGACCGGGTCACCCTCGACGTCGAGGCCGTTGGCGTCGATCCCCGCGATCTCCGTGTAGGCGCCTGAGGGCTGGATCCTCACGACCGCCACGCCGCCCGCGTCGGCGACCGTACCTACGTCCTCGTTCGGAGTGCCGATCGCCAGCAGGGCATCCGAGTTGTACGTCTGGTCGCTCGGCCGGTAGTTCGTCATGGAGAGCGCGGCGCCGAAACCGTCGCCCGCCTCGGCGACGCCCGAGATGCCCGCGGCATCCTGGTCGAGCCCGACGAGCGGCGTGGGCAGCCCACCGGTCAGGGTGTGGCTGAAGACGGTGACACCACCCGCGAAGGTCGCACTGCCGATGGCCTCGCCCGGTGAGCCGACGGCGAAATAGCGATTGGTGCCGGCCAGCGAGTAGCCGAAGCGGTCGTTCGACTCGACAACACCAGGGACGCCCGCGTCATTCTGGTTCACCGGGACCCTGGTGGTGCCCTGCACGTACTCGATGCAGCCCGCGTCCCCGTAGGTGATCCCGTTCTCGGTGACGTTCTCGCCTGGCACTCCGACGACCAAGTAGGGCGCTCCGGTGGAGGTTTCACCCGCCCTGACCGCGTAGCCGAACCAGTCGTACGCCTCGGTGGACGTTGTCGGGTCGAGCTGCGTCTGGGTGTACCCCTCGATGGCGGAGCCGGCGCCGATCCCGTTGGGCGTGCCGTGGATCACGTAGATCGCTCCGGCGTCGACGAGTTGGCCCCCGTCCTTGGCGACATCCTCGTACGGGGTACCGACGACCAGATCCGTGCACCCGTCGCCGTCGGCGTCGTAGGACGTCCTGGAGAAGCCGAAGTGATCGCCCGCTTCGGGCGTGGCAGCCATACCGCTGGTCGCCTGGGAGATCTCGGAGACTCCCTTGCCGCCACCAAGGACGACGCGGACCAGTCCGGCACCCTTGGCACCGCCCACCGTCGCGTTCGGATCCGCGATCACGGTGTCGGAGATTCCGTCACCGTTGAAGTCGGATGACGTTCCCGCCGTGCATGAGGCGACGGCCGCCGCCTCAGTCGACCCCAAGGAGACCAGCCCCACCGTAAAGAAAGCGCTTGCCATTACAGCCGACAATGCCGCTAGCCGTGTACGCGTACGCACACCCCACCCCTCGCTGCTGCTTTGAGCGGACACACCCCGTCCACTCTGTGAATGTTGCTAACGGAGACTAAATATGGAGTGAGCAAAGAGTGTCAACCTCAGGTCAAAGGCCCTTCGTGCCCCTGGATTCTTACGGCGGGAAACGTCTCGGTGCTTTTCGATTCCAATAAGCAAGAAAAACCCACCCGAGAGGAAGAGGTGGCAAAACGGCATTTCGGGTGTGATCGACCTCACTGCGCGACCCGCCCTCTTGACCTGACCCTCACTTTCTGAACATAAGAAAGCCGCGAAATCTTCACAAGGCGATCGACCTGTATTCCAGGGCGCCTATCGCAAACCCGGGTGGCGTGGCCACGCTCTCCGGTCCTTACCCAGTGCGGGCCTCCGGGGCGCCCTCGCCGAACGAGGTGTCTCCGACCTGGCGCACAACCTCAACCTCCCGGTAGATCCAGGTCAGTTGACTGACAGGCGGGCGAGACCGCTCACAAACCTCGTGGTGTCGGGGCGCTGGGCGAAGCGTCGGCGGTCACCTGACCCAGGCCGGGCCGAACGGAGGTGGCGGCTTCGCGGGAAGAAGGGTCGGCCTCTCACGGGCATTGGCTGATCACATCGGTGACGCTGTACTATGTCCGTCGGCACAGAAACGGGGTCTGTGGCCTCCAACAGGGCATATCGTGCAGGCGCCTGACGATTGGTCTGCTGCCTGACAGGAGGGCAGCTCTCGGTTGCCGAGATCGCACGCCGGCCGGGGGCGCTCGAACTGTATCTTTCCCATCGCCCCGCAACTTGTTGTCGAGAACGAGCCGGTTGCCGCAGCGGAAGTTTCCAGCCCTCAAGCCCGCTTGTGGAGCCGCCGAGCGCGCTGCGGACACGAGCGGGGAATGGGCGGAAGCCGATTGGCCGACGACGGAAATGTGCTCGATGATTTCGTCGAGGGACGGCGAGAGTCGAGGCTTGGGGAAAAGGGCAACGATGCGGCGTCGGACCAGCAGGGGTCGCGACGGGACGTTTCCTTCGATTCCCGCCTTGACAGCCCCGTGATTCTGCTTGAAAAATGAACCGAAATTCGCGGGGCAAAAGTCGTGTCCGAGACCGGTTATCACCCAGGACGGTCATTCGCTACTTATGAATGATTCCAATCTGCAAATCGCAAGTCCGGTGCAAGCCTTGAGCCTGGCCAGGGCGACGAGCCTGCGCCACCCCGCTCCCGCAAATGCGCTGGGGACCCGGAACCCGCGCCCGTGCCGGAAGAGGGGGAACCACCCCGCCCGGGTGGCGACCGCGGGGTCTCTCCCGCCGCCTGATTCGCCGGATCGTTCGTTGACGCTACAAGGCACCGCTGGTCTGTGATCGACAAGACCGCCGTCCTCGCGCGCTCCACTGAGCTGACTCCCCACGCGGTCTACCCCATGGAGATTGCCGTGGCATGCCTGATCCTGAGCGGAGCCGAGGAGCCCACCGGCGACGAGCTCGTGACAGTCTCCCTCGCGCCAGACGGGGTCACGACGTCAGATGGACGGGACACCTTCACTGTGGACTCAAGCCAGCTCATCCGGTGACGGTCAGGTTGTGGAGCCGGGCGATGCCGAGCATGGCCTGGTGAACGCCGTCGCCTCGTAGGCGGCAGTCGCGCAGGATCTGACTCGAAAACGCCTTTGCCAACGCCGTTTGCTGGCCGGTGTCCGGGTACAGACGGAACCTGTACCTCAGCCGCATGACCGCCACCCTACGTACTCGAGCAGAGGATGATGTGCCGGAGACCGAAACCGGTCGGCACGGTGCTTTCGTGACGTATAGGCTCCTGGTCTTCGTTACTGAGGTCCGGCACGGGGTGTTCACCGATACCCGCGTGAGACCAATGGAGGCGGGCCGACAGGGCATCGGACAGCAGAACACCGGCCGGTATGAGCACCGCCCGGCTTCGCTGGGACCAGCCCTGCCGACGCTCCGCGCCGCAGCCCGGAGGACTGCGGTGTCCGGCTCCGCCGGACCTGAATCCGCGACGCCCCACGTCACGACCATCGGATTCGGTTCACCGCCGGCCTGAAGGCCCATGCACTACGCATGAGTTCCGGTAGCGTTCCAGCGGCAAGGCGGCCAGTCCGCGCATGACGCGGGTGGGCCGCCAGGTCAGGGATTCGGCGGGGATGGTGAGACGGACCTGGCCGAGGCGTTCCAGCAGCAGCGGGAAGGCGATACGGGCCTCCAGGCGGGCCAGCGCGGCACCGATGCAGAAGTGCGGGCCCCGGCCGAAGGACAGGTGCTCGTTGGGCGTGCGGGTGAGGTCGAGGACATTGGGCTGGTCGAACCGCTCCGGGTCGCGGTTCGCCGAGCCGATCAGCAGGCTGACCACGTCACCGGGCGGGATGGTGTGGCCCCGGCCTCGACCGGTTCGGCGGTCACGCGGAAGGTGGCGTCGCGTACCGGTGCGTCGAAGCGCAGCAGCTCCTCGACCGCGAGGCCGATCAGGTCGGGTTCGGCGTCCAGCTGTTTGGCCTGGTCGGGGTGCTGAAGCAGGGCCAGCGTGCCGTTGCCGATCAGGTTGAGCGTGGTGTCATGGCCCACCAGCAGCAACAGGTAGGCCGTGGACAGCAGTTCCTCCTCGGTCAGGGTGTCGCCGTGGTCGCGTGCGTGCACCAGCGCGCCGACGAGGTCCGTCTCCGCGGTCGCGGAAGGTCCGGCGGCGCGTTTGTGCGCCACCAGCTCGGCGAGGAACGCGTACAGGTCCCGGCCGGTGCGTTCCCGGCCCGCCGCTGTGGCGTGCGTGCCTGTGGGCATGACGGTGGCGAGCAGCACCTCGCGAAGCTCCGGGGTGTCCATGGCCGGAGGGACTCCGAGGATGCGGCAGATCACGGCGAAGGTGAGCGGCCCGGCGAAGTCCCCGATCAGCTCGACCCGGCGCCGGCCCTCCAGCCGGTCCAGCAGCAGAGTCGCGGCGGTGCGGACGAGCGGCTCCAGCGCGGTGACCCGGCGCGGGATGAACGCGGTGTTCACCAAGGCCCGCAACCGCGTGTGGTCGGGCGGATCGCTGTGCACCAGGTGCCGGTTCAGTCCTGGCGGTCCGGCGAAGTAGCCCGGCACCCGCTCCGGGCGCTTGCTCAGCCGGCCGTCGGCGATCAACGCGACCTCCGCGTAGCGGGCGATCTGCCACACGGTCATCCCGTTGGTCTTCCGCTCGGGCGAAACCGGCGCATGGCGCCGCAGCCAGGCGAAATACGGGTAGGGGGCGGCGACCCGCCGATCGAGCAACTGCTGTGGTGGCCCGGCGAGGAGGTCCCGGGGAGTGGTCGGCACGGCGACCTCAACGATCAAGATCCGGGAAGGTGACGCCCACTGCGCCACACCGGGCACCTCCGCCGTGCCTCGGGGCTCAGGGTGTGCCGGCCCGCCCGGTGCTACGACGAGGTGGGCGCGTGCGGGGAGCGCAGTACGAGCAGGGTGATCTCGCTGGGGGCGAAGACGCGGAACGGCGGGCCCCAGAAGCCGGTGCCGCGGCTGGTGTAGAGGAGGGTGCGGGCGCCGTGCCGGCTGAGTCCGGCGACGGCGGGCTGGTCGAGGCGGACCAGGTGGTGGAAGGGCCAGATCTGACCGCCGTGGGTGTGGCCGGAGAGCTGGAGGTCGATGCCCTCGGCCGCCGCCCGGTCGACGAACTTGGGCTGATGTGCCAGCAGCAGCACGGGCAGTTCGGGGTCGGCGCCGGTCAAGGCCCCGGCGAGGTGGGCGCGGTGGCCCGCCAGGCCGGAGGACTCGGCGGTGACGTCGTCCACCCCGGCGACCACGAGGGTGTCGCCGCCGCGTTCGAGCAGCAGATGGCGGTTGCGCAGCGGCTCCCAGCCCAGCTCGTCCATCAGGTCGACCCAGCCCTGGGCCTCGCTGTAGTACTCGTGGTTGCCGGTGACGTACACCCGCGCCCGGGTGGCCTGCACGGTGCCGAGCGGGAGGGCCTGGGCGCGGCGGCGTTCGGCCGTGCCGTCCGCGATGTCGCCGGTGTGGCAGACCAGGTCGGCCTCCAGCGAGTTCACCGTCTCGCACACCCGCTCCGACCAGCGGGCGCGATCGAGCGGGCCGTAGTGGGTGTCGGTGATGAGGGCGACCCGCAGGCCGTCCAACCCGGCACCCAGCCGCGGGAGTTGCACATCGAGCCGGCGTACGCGGGGCACGCGGCGGGCCTCGGCGTACCCCCAGCCGAGCAGTACGGCGGTGACGTCGAGCACGGCCCAGGTGACGATGCGGGCCCGGTCCTGACCGTCGCCGACCCCGGCAAGGGTCAGGGCGAGCCGCAACAGGACGCCGAGCAGAACGGACCAGGTGAACAGGATCCAGCTGCTGCCCAGCAGGGTGTCACCGACGATCGCCGCCCGGTCCTGCTGGCGCCGGCCGTGGCCGCGCATCATCGCGACCGGCATGACGACGAGACCGAGGACGAACAGCGCGGTGCCGGCCGATGTGACGGGCAACGGCCAGTGCTGCCCGCCGTACAGGAGCACCCCGCAGGGCACGGCCCACAGCAGGACCGGGGCGATCAGGGGGATGTAGCGCATCAGGCGGTGCAGTCGGCTCCGTCGTGGCGCCGGCGCCGCACTGTCGGCGGTTCGGGTGTTGCTGGTGTCGGTCACGCTTCCCCTCCCTGACCGGGCTGCCGTCCCGCGCACTGTATCCGGTCGCCCTCGGGCCGGCCGGACCGGTGTTCACGCCCGGTGACACCAGGGCTCCGGCTCAGGACACCGCCACCACCACGTCGAACCACGGGGTGCTCAGCGAGGACAGCGGTGACCTCAGCTTCTGCATGTCGACCCGGTAGGTCCCGGCCGGGAGTACCCCGCCGCCCGGGTACGGGGCCAGCGGGAGGTAGCGGCCGTTGAGGGCGCCGGTCGCCCGGTCCCGCGTCCAGATCCCGGCGGAGGTGTGCAGCCAGGTCACCGGGCCCCTGCTCAGCGACGGGTTCACGGCCGAACTCTGGCCGGAGGTGAGCCGGAAGGTGGCTCCGACCAGCGACGGCACCCGGGCGGCCCGGGTCAGGGTGAACGAGAAGTAGCGGTGGTTGTAGGGGAGTCCGGAGGTCAGCGGCGGGCAGTCGACGGCGACGACGGTGCGTCCGGTGACATTGCCGAGCTGCTTCGGGCTGCTGTACGAGCCGGTACCGGCGAGCCGCCGGCAGTCGTACCGGTAGGTCGCGGCCGAGGCGTCGGGGGCGACGGCGCCGACGACCGCGAGGGCCGCCGCCACCCCCAGCCAGGTCACGGTCCGCCGGGTCCTGGTGCGGGGCCGGGTCTCGGGGCGGGTGGCGGGAACGGCGGCGGTGCGGGATCGGTCCATGAAGAGTCCCCCTCGTGCTCGTGCGGTCGCTCGGTCGCGGCGTCTCCTCGTCGGTCGTCGCCCTTCCCGGGCGCGCTCGCGGGGAGAGTTCAGAGCATAGGCAGCCATGTTGGGACTGAGAGGGTTCTGTGCGGTAAGGCCCGTAATTGACCGAAGCGGCACTCGGTACGGCCGGGTGAGCTTGTGGTGGGGACCGGTGGTTCACGGAGTCCGGGCAGCGGTTCACGGAGTCCGGGCGGTGCCCGACGGAGCTGCCCAGGGGCACCCGGGTGCTGCCCTCTCGCAGGGGCGGTCGGAAAACCCGACAGTCCTCGGAATAGTGGGAAAATCGGCCCGGTGGGGCGGTCGATGAGTGTGCGTAAGGTAATTCGGGTCGCCCGGTGACGTCAATGGCACTCGCATGAGTGAAACCGGTCTGGGCGATTTGGTCTCGGTGGGCGCGGCTCGGCTACGGTGAGGGAAGAGCGGGTACTGGACCCCATTGGCAAGGAATTCGACCCGGCAGGGAAATCGTAAATTCCGACGATCGGTGCTCCGGTCCGCCCGGTTGTGCGCTGCTCCGAAATTCGCAGCGCCCGGAATGCCTGTCATGCGTATGTCTGTCATGCGTATGTGTGGAGAGGATGGAGCGTCATGCCCCCCGTAGTACCGCCCTTCCTGGTCGGCCTCATCGCCGCGCCACTGGCCAAGCGTCTCTTCAAGCCGTTGATGCGCGGCCTCGTCAAGACGTCCGTGGGTATCGCCCTCGAGGTCAAGCGGGCGACCCATGAGGCCGGAGAGAACATCCACGACCTCGCGGCCGAGGTGACCGCCGAGATGGTGGCGGCGCAGATCGCCGCCGGTGACGGTCGCGGGGCCGCCGAGAACAGGATCCCGAACGGCGGGAAGGGTGAGGCCGGCGCCCGTGCCGAGGGCGAGGCGCGGACTCCGAAGATCCGTGCGACCGCCGGCGCGGGCAAGACGGACTGACGGTCCGTCCGGCGCCCGGGGCGCGCCCGGGCGCATATTCCGGTCAGGCCCGAATAAAGGCTCCTCGGTTATAGTCGGCCGCAGACCCGCCGCTCGCGTCACTTTCTCTGGAATTTTCATTCCGTCGCATTGAACCGTCGTGCTCCCGGCGGCATTTGCGACCTCCTGAACAGGTGATCGTACACATGTCATCTCTGCTGGGTGCCGCAGCCGGATATCATTCCACGGATTTGGACGTGCGTCCGCGTTCGGTCATTTCGGGCCGCCAGCGCTGGGACGTCAAGCTGGTCCTCGGACGGCCGCGGACGGCCGAAGTCCTTGCCGCGGTCCTGCGGCGCATTCCCGGGATCACCGAGGCACAGGCCAATCCGGTCACCGGCGGGCTCCTCGTCCGGCACGACGGCCGGGTGCAGGGCACGGAGGTCGGCCGGCTCGTGGGGGGGGGCGCGGGGGGGGGGGGGGGGGGGGGGGGGGGGGGGCCCCCCCCCCCCCCCCCGCCCCCCCCCCCCCCCACCCCCCCCCCCCCCCCCACCACCCGGGGGGGGGCCCCCCCCG